>JBILCC010000190.1:0-3054 GCA_044353355.1 Aquirufa sp. | reverse complement strand
ATTTGTTCTTGTAACCCTAAAATTACAAATAATAATTGAACAATTACCAAGCAAATACTCGCTTCGTCGGCAAAAAGAGTAAATATCTAGACATTTGTCCATCGACTAATTCATTGGCCTTCTCTGAGGCTTTAAAGGAAGATTTAGAAGAAGGATTTGCTTGGATCGCTGGACATCAAACCGCAGGAAGAGGCCAAAGGGGAAATACCTGGAATGCTGAACCAAATCAAAATCTTACGCTCTCCTATTTATTACGTCCACCGCATCATTTATTAGAGAAGCAGTTCTTTCTAAGTAAAGCCATTGCAAATGGAATTTTATCTGGTTTAGAAGCTTGGTCACGAAATACACAAGGGGAAAATTTCAATTTTGAGATTAAATGGCCGAATGATATCTACCTAGATGGCATTAAAATGGGTGGTATTTTGATTGAAAACAATATCCAAGGAGGTAAATGGAGTTTCTCCATCATCGGAATTGGATTAAATATCAATCAAAAACAATTTGAAAATATCAGAGGCACCTCACTTCGCTCCTATTTAGATTTACCTCAACCTATTAAATTAACAGAAATCTACCATTACCTATCCCAAGGTATTGAAGAGGCTTATGTTCAATTCTCAAGTGAAGCCTTCAACAGAATAGACGAAATTTACCACGAGAAACTATTCAGACGTTCGCAATGGGCATCTTATGAGGCTGCAAATGAGAAATTCGAAGGTAAAATTATAGGAGTAAACGAAAAAGGATTATTAGAAATTGAAAAAGAATTCACGGTAGAATCCTATGATTTAAAGGAAATAAGTTTTATTTTTCCTTCCTAATAAACCTCTAGATACATTACATGATTTCGCATTACCAAAGCAATTTGGAGAACTTTCTTCATTGGGCTAAGCACACTCCCAATAGCCTTTATTTAAGGCAACCCATTGGAGGTCAATACATTGATTACTCCTTTTCTGCGGCTTCGGTAGAAGTTAAAAAAATAGCCCAATTCATTCAGGATAAGCTTCAAAAAGGCTCGAAAAACGTGGGTGTACTTTCTAAGAACTCTGCCCATTGGATGATGGCAGACTTAGCCATTGCTGCTGCAGGAGGTATATCTGTACCCTTTTATGCTACCTTAACCAAAGAACAACTTAACCAAGTATTGGTACATTCTGAATGCCAAATCCTGATCGTAGGAAAACTGGATCATTGGGACAAAATAAAGGAAGGAATTCCAGAGCACATACTGCTGATTCACACTCCAGAAAGTTCTGAAAAAAAAGGTTTACAGTGGGCTGATATTTTGGAAAACACCATAGAAATCTCAAAACTGCCTACACCAAAACCGACCGACATTGCAACGATAGTGTATACCTCTGGCACTACTGGAATGCCTAAAGGTGTTATGATTACCTATGGTGGCATTAAAGCAGGTATTAATATGGCGCGCGAAATCGCCTTATTAGACCAACCTAACACCCGTTTCATTTCCTACTTGCCGCTCTGTCATATTGCAGAACGAAATTTTGTAGAATTTGCAGCAACAGCAGCTGGAGGAACCATTCACTTCGTCGAAAACCTAGACACCTTCTCTAAGAATCTTGCCAGTGCGAGACCGACCCATTTCTTAGCGGTACCTCGTATTTGGGCTAAATTTCAAGAAGGGATTTTACATAAAATTGGAGGCCAAAAGAAACTAAACTTACTACTTAGCCTCCCAATAGTCAAAACGCTCATACAGAAAAAAATCCAAAAAGGACTCGGATTAGACCAAACCACCTTAGCAGTTACCGGAGCTGCACCCATCTCAGCTGAACTACTGATTTGGTTTCAAAAACTAGGCATTTACATTCAGGAGGCCTACGGGATGACAGAAAATATGGGACTTAATGCCGTTATGCCTCGTGACATCATAAAACTGGGTACAGTAGGCAGGATTCATCCTGACTGCGAAACTCGCATCGATCCAAATACAAATGAAATCCAAATGCGAGCGCCTTATAATTCCACCGGATACTTCAAAGAACCAAAGCTGACACAGGAATTATTTACAGAAGACGGTTGGTTAAAAACGGGCGATCAAGGCAAACTGGATCAGGAAGGCTTTATCTCGATAATCGGTCGTGTTAAAGATAACTTCAAAACCGCCAAAGGGCATTACGTGGCCCCAGCGCCTATTGAAAATAGATTAAACACGCATGAATTTATTGAACAGGTTTGTGTGGTGGGAGTCAATTTACCACAACCAATTGTATTAATTGTATTAAGTGCACTAGGTAAGTCAAAACAGGCCGCTGAAATTCAGGAGACTTTTGAAGCACTTCGCAATGAAGTGAACCCTGCATTAAAGAATTATGAACATTTACGTAAAATGGTCATCGTTAAAGAAGATTGGACTATCGAAAATGAGTGCTTAACACCCACAATGAAGATAAAAAGACCATCTATCGAACAAAAATACCAATCAAATTTTGAGAATTGGTATGCGCACCAGGAGACGATTGTTTATGAACTAATGGATTAAAGTTTTTACCTTGCAAGGTGAAATTTCTCCACCTTTTTTTACTAATTACCTGCTGCTTTTTTCTTCAACAAAAGGCTAAGGCTCAGTACGTCATTATTGACAGTGTCATTTTTAAAGGCAACGAAAAAACCCGAGATAATATACTGAGAAGGGAATTAGATATTTTCCCTGGAGACACACTTCAAGTTTCAGAAATTGATTCACGAGTGGAATATAACAGACGAAAACTAATAAACACCAATTTGTTTATTTGGGTAAAGGGAAATTTACAACATAACAAAGTAGATCACATCACTATTACCTATGAGTTTTTAGAACAATGGTACCTCTTGGGATTCCCCTTTTTTCAATTAGCTGATAGAAATTTAAATGAGTGGTGGGAAAGAGGACATTCCTTTGAAAGAACTATTTATGGGGCCCATTTTATCCACAATAACTTCAGGGGCAGGAATGAAAAACTTAGCTTCAAAGCAGAAACGGGATTTACCCAACGCTTTGAAATAGGATACTCAAATCCCTACTTAGACCGCAAAAAAACACTT
>JBILCC010000124.1:0-5099 GCA_044353355.1 Aquirufa sp. | reverse complement strand
TGGACTAGGTGCTTCATTAACCTATATTACTAATAAAAATCTAGCCTTTAGGACGATCAATGACACCCTAAACACCATTAGTAGCGATAAAATACTAAGGGAAAGGTGGAGTGGAGCTCTTAGTTTTAGAAAGCGGCTTCGCTTTTATGATTTTCATTTCGCTGAAATTAAGTATAGCCATACCATCATAGCTGATACCATTAGACAATTAAATCCTAACTATTACTACAAAGGATCGAATGAGCAAAAATTCCTTCAATTGACCTACGCATTTTCCTATGATTTCAGAGATTTTGCGCCCTATCCACTTAGGGGAAGAAAAATTGATCTAGCGTATAGTTATTATGGCATTCTTGCTCAGGATGCCTTAAACTACTGGGACATAAAAGCTTCTGTCGCCTATTACTTTGATATTGGATCTAATTTTTACATCAGCTCCCAATGGAAAGCAAAAGTCACTCAAGAAAACAAAAATATCCCCTATGCAAACATTATGGGTCTTGGATATGGAGGTGATAATGTACGTGGCTATGAATTGAATGTAATAGACGGCACTAATTTTTTGCTTTCAAAAAACACATTTAAATACCAGCTATTTAATAAAATCATTCCGATAAGATTTATACCCTACAAGCAATTCAACCAAATGCCTGTTTCGTTATATCCTACCCTCTTCTTTGACTTTGCCTACGTATACCAAGCTCAACCAGAATTAACCTCTAGCCGATTTTCGAATCGTTGGATTTATGGAATGGGAGTAGGCTTTGACATTGTCACCTATTATAATTTCGTCTGTAAAATAGGTGTCCCTCTATTAAATAGCGGGAAATCCGGACTTGTAGTTAGTGTTGGCAGAGAGTTTTAGCCAAAAAAAAAGCCGATCAAAGACCGGCTCATTTTAAAAATACCTAACCACTAATAATCTTAAATATCCATAAGGGCGTAGCCCATTAAAAGCATAATTTTTCCAAAAATAACATTTTTTATTATCAATGACGAAATTCATTTATTTTTGACAAATAAAATCATTAGACTTAACTATAATTGTATGAAAAACCCGTTAAATAAACTAATCGTTCCAATTTTGGGCATTTTTATTTTTCTTAACTCCTGCAATCAAGATAAGCAAAGTGAAAATAAAGAAATTGCTAAAAATGAAGCAGCGGTATCTGCTTGGGAGGATAGTGGCGAATGGGTACAAAAATTAAGTTTAAGCCCAGATAAGGTAATTAGAAACGCTACTTGGGGGCAAGATATGACGAGCCTTCAGGACACTTTGGAGTTAGCAGAATCGCAACCAGAAAAAGGAAAGTCTTATACCTTATATTTTGATGATACGGATTTAAACTTCAGTGATATAACTTACGTTCCTAACGAACAGAATAAACTACAAGAAATTGACTTTGACATTTTTGTAGAAGCTGGAGAGGATGTTCCTCCATTAATTGATCATTGGAAGCTTTATTTAGATGCCAAATTTGGCCCTTCAGAAGTAAAAGGCAAAACCATTCTTTGGTCTAAAAACAAAAATACCCGAATCCAATTAGAGAATGTAAGTACTCCTAAGGATCCGGGCATCAAAATTAACTTTAAAGCCGCTAACTAGATTTTAAAAATCCAGCCTCGTGTATCAGGAATTTCACCCAGGCGAATTTGATTAATTTCGGTAAATACTTTAGCCGAGAAGTTACTCTCATTTGGGGCTGGCAATTCATAGTCAACACCCTCAAAACCAATCGTTTTAATAGGGGCGATTACCGCGGCAGTACCTGCACCAAAGGCCTCAGTCACTGAACCAGAGTTAATTCCTTCGACTAATTCCTTTACGGATAAAAGACGCTCTTGAACGTCCAATCCCCAATCTTTAGCAATCTGAATAACCGATTTACGTGTCACGCCATCCAAGATCGTATCTCCTGTTGGTGCCGTCACAAGCGCACCGTTGATAACAAATAAAAGATTCATCGTACCTGCTTCTTCCACATATTGGTGTGAAGCCGCATCCGTCCAAATAATTTGATCGTACCCTTCTTTCATCGCTTGAACTGTTGGGTATAAAGAACCTCCATAATTACCTGCATTTTTTGCAAAACCAACACCGCCTTTTGCAGCACGAATGAAATTGGTTTCCACTCGAACACGCAAAGGTTTAGTATAATAAGAGCCTACAGGACAATTGAAAATAATAAACTTGTAAGTGGTCGAAGGTGATACCCCTACGTACTCATCAGTTGCAAACATAAAGGGACGGATATATAATGAAGAACCCTCTTTTTCCGGCACCCACGCATTATCTAATTCTAATAATTGTTTTAATCCACCTAAAAATATCTCTTCAGGTACCTCTGGCATACACATACGAGCCGCAGATTTATTAAAGCGCTTCATATTTTCCTGAGGACGAAAAACTAATACCTCTCCTTTCTTCGAGCGATAAGCCTTCATGCCTTCGAAAATTGCTTGTCCATAATGAATGGACATCATCGCTGGCTGATAGGTTAGAGCTCCATAAGGTTGAATTTGGACAGATTTCCAGGCTCCATCTGCATATTCAGCGACCAACATATGATCAGCAAAAGTGCGGCCAAAAGTCAAATTGTCGAAATCAACCTCGCTTAAGCGGGATTTAGGCGTTTTTTGAATAGTAATTTGCATAGTGTTTTGTTTCTACTTGCCGGAATTCCAAGGTATCTCTGGGATACCTAATGAATGGTGTAAATAACGGCACATCATAAATAAGTAATCTGATAATCTATTCAAGTAAGCGATCGCAGTCGCATAATCTTCTTTTTCTTCTTCCTGTACCCAGCGAATTAAGCTACGTTCAGCTCGACGGCAAACGGTGCGGGTAATTTGGGCAGCGGCGATAGTCGAATGTCCTCCCGGCAAAATAAAGAAGCGCATAGGCGCTATTTTACCATCAATTTCATCTATCATTTTTTCGATAGCCACGATATCGTGCAAAGAAATTAGCTTCATATTACCTAAATATTCTTTCGAATCACTGGCAACATGTGCGCCCAGAACAAACAAACTTGACTGAATGGATTGTAAATATTCCGCCAGATGCGGCTCCATTTGACAAACTAATGCACCAATATGGCAATTCAATTCATCAATATCCCCGATCGCATCCATGCGAACATTTGACTTAGACACTCCTTTGCCATCCGCTAAGCGGGTAAATCCACCATCTCCGTTCTTCGTATAGATTGCCATTTTGTAGGGGTTATTCACAAAAATAATAGAAATAAAGATTAGGTCGGTATGATTTTCAAAACTAATTTTGCAGACATTTTATACAACTATGTCGATAGACCATTTTGCATCCCGAGTTTGGCGAATTTTGTCCATGGTGGCGTTCGGAATCTCCTTGTTATTCATATACCGAGGCCTTCCAGATCCTACGGCTGTGCATTTTGGAGAAACAGGTCGTGGAGATGGATTTCTGCCCAAAGAAGAGGTCTTCTACCTAGTTGCTGGCCTGATCACCTTATTAAACGTCTTAACGCTCTCATTAATCAAAGCCATTGATAAAATTCCTGTCGTAAAATGGGGTCAAATCCTTCCCGTTTTTGCAGAAAAAGGAAACGAAACTATTAAAAATACCTTTATCAACTGGCTACATTTCTTTCCTGCACTCATCAATACCTACTTGATCCTCGTAATGAGAGCCTTATTAATGCTGAATGATGAGAGAACTTATCAAACAGATTATAGTTACATTCCTCTATTGGGCATCGTATTTCTATTAATTTGGCTCATTTACCTTCCTGTAAGACTTTTTGCTAGCCCTAAATTCGAAGAGGAACTATGAGTATCCAAATGCCGAATATTCACATTCAGGCGTTTGATTACCCCTTGCCTGAATCGAAAATCGCTCAATTCCCTTTAACAAATCGACACGACTCGAAGCTGTTAGTTTATCAAGATGGCTTAATTAAGCATGAAGCATTCAGACAATTAGCTCATCAACTTCCAGAGAACGCCTTATTAATTTTCAATAATACCAAAGTCATTCCGGCTCGAATACCACTCTTTAAAGAGAATGGTGTGGCGATTGAACTCTTTTTATTGCATCCTCTTTCAGATTCAGTTCCTACAGAACAATTAATGGAGAGTAAAGGTGAAACCAGCTGGGAGTGTTTAGTCGGCAATAAAAAGCGTTGGAAAGAAGGTGATGCACTTTATAAAGGGGATTTAACTTTCTCTTGGATCGATCGCGAGAAAAATCAGATACGGATCAGTTGGGAGACGGATAAAAGCTTCGCCCAAATTTTGGAAGAAATCGGTAAAATACCGCTTCCTCCTTACATGGAAAGAGAGGCACAAGTTTCAGATGCAGAACGTTACCAAACCTTGTTTTCTGAAAAACCAGGTGCCGTGGCAGCCCCTACAGCTAGCTTGCACTTTTCAGATGAGGTATTAGCTGATTTAGATCGAATCAACATACAGAAAGCGTACCTCACCTTGCACGTAGGAGCGGGCACCTTTCTTCCTGTTAAAGAAGAGGATGTCAGCAAACACCCGATGCACCGAGAGCAATTAGTCTTCACTACGGCACTCATTGAAACCTTAAAATCACATCAGGGGCCTTTTATTCCGGTAGGGACAACGGCTTTACGGGCTTTGGAGAGTTTGTATTGGAGTGGTGTTTGGTTAATCGAAAAAAGACCGATAGAAAACGGTGTACTCATATTGCCAAAAGAATTTGCGTACGAAGAGCGCACATTTATTCCATCTACAGAAAATGCTCTCGATGCAGTTTTGCAGTTTTTGAAAGAAGAGAATAGAAACTATTGGGTGGCTGAAACGGAGTTGTTAATTATGCCTGGCTATACCCTACATTTCTGCGACGGAATTGTGACGAATTTCCACCAGCCCAAATCCACTCTTTTAGTATTAATCGCTGCCTTGATTGGGGATGATTGGAAGAAGGTTTACGAAACCGCTTTGGCCACTAATTACCGCTTCCTCAGCTATGGGGATTCGTCTCTATTATTTAAAAAGAAGGATATTTAGTACTTTTGCAAAAAAGAAACCATTATGACAAATTTCATTGAAGAATTACGTTGGAGGGGGATGTTACACGATATGAT
>JBILCC010000071.1:0-8166 GCA_044353355.1 Aquirufa sp. | reverse complement strand
AAAGAGATCATACGGGCCTTTGCTTACTTGAAGAAAGCAGCGGCCATTACGAACTTTGAGGCAGGTGTTTTAGAGGAAGCGAAAAAGGATTTAATCGGTCAAGTTTGTGACGAAATTTTAGGTGGACAATGGGCAGACCAGTTCCCATTAGTGGTTTGGCAAACAGGCTCAGGTACGCAATCTAATATGAATTGTAATGAGGTGATTGCTTACCGCGCTCACGTTTTACAAGGAGGAAATTTGCTTGATGAGCAGAAATTTGTACACCCCAATGACGATGTGAATAAGTCTCAATCGTCGAATGATACGTTCCCTACGGCGATGCATATCGCTGCATATCAATCTTTAGTGGAGGTAACGATTCCTGGCATTACGAAGTTGAGAGATACCTTAGCTGCCAAAGCAAAAGCCTTCAAAAACGTGGTTAAAATCGGTCGTACGCACTTCATGGATGCGACTCCTTTGACCCTAGGACAAGAATTTTCTGGTTATGTGTCGCAATTAGATCATGGGTTACGTGCGATTAACAACAGCCTTGCCCACCTTTCAGAGCTAGCTTTAGGAGGTACTGCAGTAGGAACGGGTATCAATACGCCTAAAGGCTATTCAGAGAACGTAGCAAAGCATATTGCTACATTGACAGGATTACCTTTTGTAACGGCTGAGAACAAGTTTGAGGCCTTAGCCGCACACGATGCGATTGTAGAGGCTCACGGAGCTTTAAAGACGGTTGCAGTTAGTTTAATGAAGATTGGTAACGATGTTCGTATGCTTTCATCTGGTCCTCGTTCAGGTATTGGTGAGATTTATATCCCTGATAATGAGCCTGGTTCTTCTATTATGCCTGGTAAGGTGAATCCAACGCAATGCGAAGCGATGACGATGGTTGCGGCGCAGGTGATGGGTAATGACGTAGCCATCGGAATTGGTGGCTCAAATGGCCATTTCGAGCTAAACGTTTTCAAACCAGTGATGATCTATAACTTCTTACATTCAGCTCGTTTAATCGGAGATGTTTGTGTGGCATTTAATGATAAATGTGCGGTTGGTATTGAACCTCTTCACGATAACATTAAGAAGCATGTGAATAACTCTTTGATGTTAGTAACCGCTTTAAATACGAAGATCGGATACTATAAAGCAGCTGAGATTGCACAAACTGCTCATAAAAATGGCTCTACGCTTAAGGAAACAGCGATTTCGTTAGGTTATTTAACTGCCGAAGAGTTTGATGCTTGGGTAAAGCCTGAGAATATGGTAGGCGAGATCAATCTATAAGGAGAGAAAAAATACGCGATTCTCGTCGCGAATGCACAAAAAAGGCCCATACATAGTGTATGAGCCTTTTTTTATGTAAAAATTTGGTCTTTAAGCCATTTCCCTTAATTCTAGACTATAAAACTCGTTAGGGAAGGGGAAACTGGCTGCGATTTCTTTGGCCACTTCTAAGCCAGGCAAAATCAGCGTGACGATCTGAGAAATTTCTCCTCCATCAATTTGTTGGATCAGTCGGCTGTCTAATTTTCCACTCTGATTTAGCGCCTGTAATTCACCTGAAAATTTCTGGAAAAGCATGTCCGAATAAGTCGATTTTAAGCCCTTTAACCAGGTGCGAATTTGGTCTAATTCTGCCTCCGATGCTAAGCTTGATTCGCTGGAAATTCCGGCTACTGGACCTCGAATGATGAACACAAATCGCTTCATTATAAATTGTATTATTTTTATATTTTAGAATTCAGACTGAAATTTATCGAAAGGATTTTCTTTCGGAATTTTAGGTGCTGGATTCGATTTTTCTTTTGGTGCAGCCTTTGCTTTCGGTAGGAAAGGGGAGAGCCATTCGTCTAATTGACGCAGCGCATCCTTCTCTAAAGAGTAGTAAATGAAGACTCCATTTCTGCGTGTACTCACTAAGCCAGCATCCTTTAAAACAGATAAATGCCTGGAAATAGTAGGGGCGGCGTACTCAAATTGATCAAATATAGCCGTAGCAGGAAGTTCTCCTTCCTTCAATAGTTCGATGATTTTCCTTCTGGACTCATCCCCTAAAGCTTTTGCTATGTTCTCTACAGCCATGCTATTATTTGATATTTAGCTAAGTTAATATATTGATTTTAAATCTCCAAATCAGTTTATTGATGGCCTATTTAGCGCACCCACTAATTAATTAGCAGAATAAACAATTATTAATTAGCAATAAAGTAAAGTATTTATATTATGCATAGCAATATTGCTAATTATTAAGATTAGAGAGAGGAGATAATAGAGTGGAGATTAGAGAGTATAGAGTAGAGATAGGCGCGCTCCTCCGGACTCGTTCCCTCCGGACTGTCTACTGTTGACTGACTACTAGTTACTGGATACTGATTACTGAGTTACATACACCCTCTTCACACGTTCACTGATATTTGTCATCAGTTCGTAAGGGATGGTTTCAGCTAGTTTAGCTAATTCGTATAATTGTATTTTTCCGCCAAAGGCTATGGCGGTATCTTCGATAGAAATGTCTGGAAATTCACTGATATCCACCATGCACATATCCATGCAAATGGATCCGACGGTAGGGCATAAATGCCCCTTGATTTCGAAGCTTCCTTTACCCATTCCAAGTACTCTCGAATAACCATCAGCATAACCAATGGCGAGGGTAGCAATGCGTCCAGAACCGGCTAATTTACCACGTCTTCCGTAGCCAATTGTCTCTTCTGGGGCGATGTTTTTGATCTGAGAAATAGACGTTTTTAAGGTTAATACGTTCTCGATCTTATTTTTTACGTTCGGATTACCCGTAATTCCATACAAACTGATGCCCAAACGGACCATATCTAGTCGTGCTGAAGGGTAACTTTGGATGGCGGCCGAGTTAGCGATGTGTTTTATGGTTTGATAGCCTAGGCTACTTTCAATTTTTGCTGCTGCTAGGTTGAATTTTGTGATTTGCTCTTCTGTAAATACAGCGTGTTGAGGACTGTCTGCAGCTGCCAAATGGCTTAATATGCTGGCTACCCATAAGTGAGGCATTTGAGCTAAATTTTCGCTTAATTCTTCTATTTCAGAACTGTCAAATCCTAGTCTTTTCATTCCAGTATCAAGCTTGATATGGATTTTGATATTTTTACCTTGTTGAGTTCCGTATTCGTCTATGGCTTTAAGTAGTTCGAAGCTATAAATTTCGGGTTCTAATCCATGCTCAGTTAGTATGTCTAAATCATCTATTTGTGGATTCATTACCATGATAGGTAGATAGATTCCTTGTTTACGCAGGTAAACTCCTTCGTCTGTATAGGCTACGGTTAAATAATCAACACCGCTATTTTGTAATAAGGTTGCAATTTCGATGGCGCCAGTGCCATAGGCAAAAGCTTTGACCATCACCATTAATTTTGTGTCTGGGCCTATATCTTGCTTAAAATACCTTAGATTGTGTTGTATGGCGTCTAAATTGACCTCTAGCTGTGTTCTATGGGACTTGTTTTCAAGCCTGTTGGCTAGTTTTTCAAAATTATATTTTCTAGCTCCTTTTAGCAGGATTTGGCTATGGCTGATGGTGTTTAATTGTCCTGAGGCAATCAGATCTTCTGTATTGTGATAAACATCTATTTCTTTGAAATAACTTTTATTTCGGATTATTTGGTCGCCTATACCAATAACTCGATCTATTTTATGATGATGAATTAAGGTGGCGATGGTTGTGTATAGTTCTTCTTCAGGTATGCCTGTTTCTAGAAAATCACTTAGAATTAATACACTTTTCTTCGTACTATTTTTTTTCAAAAGAGGCAATGCTAATCGCAGGCCGTCTAAATCATTGTTGTAGGAGTCATCGATTAAAGTATTTCCACGTAATCCCTCTTTCATCTCTAAACGCATAGAAATGGGCTTTAGTGCATGTGATTTTATACTTAATTCTTCCTTGCTGAGTCCTAGAATCGATGCCATGATAAGGCAATGTGTGCTGTTTTCGAGTGAAGCTTCGTCGTTAAAATCGATTTGACTATCGATAAATGTTTCACTTTGTGCGGCCTTTATTACTTTGATTTGGGCTGTTTTGCCTTTTGTTTGCCAAAAAGTGAACAAGCCTTTATCTGGGCTGATTGTATTCCATCCGATGAGTTCACAAGAGGGGTTAGTTTCTTGCATGATCCGTTTGATGGGATCATCTAGCAGATTAGTGATTCGATAGACGAGTTTTTTTGCCTTCTTAAAGAGTTGTAACTTTTCTCTTAGTTTCTCCTCATCTGAATTAAAATTAGAGCCGTGTGCCTCTCCAAAATGCGTAAAAATGCCATATTCAGGTTGGAGCATAGTTTCAATTTTGCTCATCTCCCCTTTTTGGGAAATACCTGCTTCGAAAATTCCTAAGTTATGTTTCTCTTGAATCGCCCAGAGTGATAATGGAACCCCAATTTGGGAATTATAACTCTTAGGGCTTTTAACCACCTTGTATCGGGATCCGCAAAGGGTGGTAAGCCATTCTTTGCAAATGGTTTTGCCATTTGATCCTGTTATGGCTATAACTGGGAAATTGAATTGCTCCCGGTGTTGTTTTGCTATAGTCTGCAGCGTTTTAATGCTGTTTTCGACCACATATATATTTGTTTGTTCCCATTTGACTGCTTTTTCCGCCAATGAGCCATGCCAAGCCGATTCTTCTACAATAAATTCACGAACACCTTTCGCATACAAGGATTCTACATATTGGTGCCCATCATGATTAAGACCGTTAACCGCAAAGAAGGCAGTTTTAGCTGGTTCGTAAATTTGTCGGCTATCAAGACTTAAGTAGCTGGCGCGTAGGTAGGCAGGGTTTTTATGCTGAATCATGAAGGAATCCGTGTCAAAATACTAAAATACAAAAAAGGCGAGGAATGTTTCCTCGCCTTCTCGCATTTTAACTAAAATTAGGTTATTATGCCTCTAGAGCTGCTACACCTGGTAAGGTTTTACCTTCCATGTATTCTAAGAGTGCGCCGCCACCTGTAGACACGTAGCTAACGCGATCTCCATAACCTGCGTTATTTACCGCAGAAGCTGAATCACCCCCTCCAATAAGAGAGAAAGCGCCATTTTCTTCCGTTGCTTTTACCACAGCATCAGCAATGGCGTTTGTACCTATAGCAAAGTTAGAGAACTCAAATACGCCCATTGGACCATTCCAAAGGATTGTTTTTGATTTCGCAATCGTTTCTTGGAATAATGCGATTGATTTAGGGCCGATGTCTAAACCTTCCCAGCCTTCAGGAATCTCTCCGCGCTCTACCGTTTGACGATTTGCGTTGTTATTGAAATCATCTGCACAAACATTGTCTAAAGGCATGATTAAATTCACCCCTTTGGCCTTCGCTTTTTCGATTAATTGTTTCGCTAATTCCACTTTATCTGTCTCACAGATGGATTTACCAATCTTTCCTCCTTCTGCTAGGGAGAAGGTATAGGTCATTCCACCGCCTATAATTAAGTTGTCTACTTTGTCCAAAAGACGTTCGATAATCAAGATTTTATCCGAGATTTTCGATCCACCCATGATCGCAGTAAACGGACGCTCAGAGTATTCAAGGATCTTTTGTGCGTTATCCAATTCTGCTTGCATCACATATCCACTCACTTTATCAGTGAAGAATTGTCCGATAACAGCAGTAGAAGCGTGTGCACGGTGAGCTGTACCGAATGCATCATTTACCCAAACATTGCCCAAACGTGCTAATTTTTGCGCAAAATCAACATCCCCTTTTTCTTCTTCCTTGTAGAAACGAAGGTTTTCTAGAAGCAAGATTTCGCCTGCTTGTAAACCATTCGCTAATTCAACAGCCTCATCTGAGATGCAATCAGAGGCAAACTTTACTTTTACGCCAAAAACCAATGACAAAGGTGTCACTAAGTGCTTCAACGAATATTTTTCAGTAGGACCATCTTTCGGACGGCCTAGGTGAGACATTAACACAACCGATCCACCGTCTTTCAAAATCTTTTGAATGGTTGGAATCGTCGCCTTGATTCGGGTATCATCTGTAATTTCGAACCGCTCATTCAATGGAACGTTGAAATCAACACGTACTAACGCTTTTTTACTAGCAAAATTGAAATTAGCAACAGTTTGCATATTTTTGTTTTGATTTATGAATAAAAGGATATTCCCCTAAAAAGGTAGGCAAAGATAAACAATAATGACGAATGATCGAAAAATTGAGATAGAATTGTCTGAAACCTATTATTGGGATCATTTTAGCTATATTCTTCGCTATATCGACCGACATTATTTGCCTCTTTTACAAGAAAAGGAAATAGCATTTTTAAAAGATTTTTCTGAACTAACTTTTGCCGCGCAATGCCTTTATTTGCGTCTTGCCTCGCGTCGCTCTGTTTATTTTCGAATTGAGAAATTAAACTACCCTGAAATAGGGGATTTAGCGACTCCACTGCGAGTTTTGCGCCTGTCCAGTTTTCTTTCAGATGTTTCGGATGGGGTAGAATTAATTTTTACAAAACAGGAATGTGTTTCTTTGGCCAAAAAACAAGGCATCAAAATCCCTAGCTCAGCCTCTAAAGAAGAGGCTGCGGCGCTCGTTTCATCAGCTGACTTAATCGCTGCATTTTCTTCCGGTGTGGTGGCTCCGATTCGCGTGGAGGTTTTTGCGTTCATTCAGTTCTTGTTTTTTGGGACTCGATCTCGGGATTTAACAGACTTCGTGGTGCGTGATTTAGGGCACCGTGCCTTCGTGGAAGTACAGGAAGAAGACTTAAAACCCTATTTTCAAACCAGAGAAGAAGCGGAACAAAAGTGGGCCATTTCGATGTGGCGGGAATGGTTTTATACTACTCCCGTTAGTGCGGATGAGATGCTGGCTTCTTGGCGGGTGCATCTGTTTCCATTAGCTTCTAATCTATTAGAACCTTCTATTCGAGCATTTGAAAAAACTTGCTATGCTTTAGGTCGTTTATTAGAGCGTGAAAAGGCCTATGTAGAGGCTTTAGAAGTATATGAGGTCTCCTTAACGGGTGCTTCTTTAGAGCGGCGAGTACGCGTTTTACAAAAAATGGGGGAGTTAGAAGAAGCCATCTCTTGGGCTCGAGTGGGTTTAGAGCTTTGTGTTTCGCCCACGGAGATTCATTTTTTCGAAGACTTTTTGGCCAAACAAGCCTCCAAAAAATCTATCAAGCAAGTAACTGCCTCGCTGAAGCAGGCTGAATTAATTGAAATATCACCGGAATACATCGGTCAAGTGGAAGCCGGTGTGGTGGCCTATTTTCAGGCAGAAGGCTATTATGCGGCTTTTACTGAGAACCAGATTTGGCGTAATTTCTTGGGTCTTTTCGCTTGGGATCTGATTTTTGCAGATCGAAAAGAAGGCTTTCATCATCCTTTTCAATGGGCTCCTAGTCACTATGGAAAAGAAAGTTTTGCAGGTGAATTGCCTTTACATTTGTTGCAAGATCGAGTCGGGTTATTAGCTCTTTTGCGCTCCCGTGCTGAGGCAAACCTTGGTGCTATGAATCCCTTAGTTGATTGGTATTCCCTGGATTTCGATCTGATGGAGCGGTTTTTACAAGTGATGCCTCCGGATGGGTTGGCCGCAATATCTCAATACTTATGGAAACATTTAGGCACACATGTTAAGGGCTTCCCTGATTTATTTATCCAAAAAGGGGATGAATTTGCCTTCGTCGAAGTGAAGTCTCCTAATGACCATTTATCGGCTATTCAGTATTTTTGGCACGATTTTATGAAAAGGAATGGGGTGAAAGTGAGGTTGGTGAGGTTGAAATATACAGAGTAGAGAGAGGAGAGTATAGAGTAGAGATGGTGGATTGTAAATGGTGAATGGTGAATGGAGGAATCAGCGGGGGCGATGGTATAGTGATTTAGATTATAGTGAGGAGAGTATAGAGTAGAGATGGTGGATTAAAGCATAGAGCATAAAGCACAAAGAATAAAGTTGGAATCGCCGGGGGCGATGAGTATAGTGGTGCGGCCTCCGGACTATTTTCTTCGTCCTAATTTCCTCCGGCCTCATTCCCTCCGGACTCATTCCCTCCGGACTTGCCACTGTCCACTGCCGACAGAAATAAAATCTGTTAAAAACTTGACATCACCTGAAAAATACAATACGTTTATAACGAATCTAAAACGTTCTTTTTTCTGTCAGCTTTGCTAAGATTCCCAAAGCG
>JBILCC010000070.1:0-8198 GCA_044353355.1 Aquirufa sp. | reverse complement strand
GTTCAGGAAAAAAAGGAATATTTATAAATCAAACCTGGGCAGACTATCTGCCTAAACCGATATACTAAATGTCATTAATGTTTACAAAAACCTTCGAACACTACGACTCCTTCCGCGAAAATCGCCTAACGAAACGCCGCTTTTCAACAGCTGTATGGCAAGAATTAATCGCTGAATGGTCCACTCATTTTGATGTCCGCGAGCTGGGTAAAACCGAAGAGGGCAGACCCATCCATGAAGTTCGCTACGGCGAGGGTCCCATCCAAGTGATTGCTTGGTCACAAATGCACGGAGACGAAGCGACAGCTACGATGGCATTAGCCGATATTTTTAGTTTATTATCCGATTCCGGTCAACCGAGTGCCGAGTTAAAGCAAAAATTGCATCAGAATATCACCTTGCACATCATTCCTCGCCTGAACGCAGACGGTGCGGAAAGATGGCAACGCGAAACTGCTCTTGGCATTGATATGAACCGGGATGCGACAAAACAGAACTCCGTAGAAGCGCGCCTTTTATCGGCTTGGGCGGACGAAATCAAGCCCGCTTTTGCTTTCAATTTACACGATCAAAACCGTTTGTATTCTGTAGGCAATAGCCCAGAACAAACCCATATCGCCTTCCTAGCCACCACAGGGGACGATGCAGGAACTTGGACGCCATCCCGTTTACGAGCGGGCCAAATCTGCCAGCGAATGCTGCGCCAAATCCAACCCATCATTCCAGGCAAAATTGCGAAGTGGACAGATGAATATGAATCACGCGCCTTTGGAGACACCTTCTCCTCTCGCGGATACGGTTTGGTATTATTAGAATCAGGCGGAGCAGGGTGGGACCTAGAAAAACACTCACTGCGCAAATTAAACGCCTGCCTATTACTAGATGCCTTCTGCGCGATTGCAGATGGAAGCTTTGCGTCAGAATCCATTGCGGAATACGAAGCTTTACCTACCAATGAACGTGCGATCGTAGACATCAAAATCACCGACGCGCCATTAAGTGCAACCGTTCGCGCTGACGTATTATTTAACCTAGTAGAAACCCCGATGACCGATGGTAACATCCATTATTCTTGGGTGGTAGAAAATATCGGAGATATGTCTCCGTTCTACGGACTATCAGAAATCGACGGGAAAGACTTACATTTGTCCCCAGATTCAAACATTTCTTTAGGTGAAAATTACACTGAATTAGTCTTGTTAAAAGACGGAAAACCAAGTTTCAAATTATCAGATTACACGCATAAAATACAATCCTAAATGACATCATTACCTGTAATTATCATTGGAGTAAATCCTTTTGGCCTAGAAGTAGCGCACATATTTCAAAAAAACGACGTTGTTGTCTATGGATTTCTAGATGATGATCCGAAGAAAAAGGACACTAGTATTGGCGAAATTCCGGTATTAGGTACTGCGGACGATGAGTCTTATTTCAAATTAATTGGCAAAAACTGCGGTGTATTTGTAGCCTTAGAAAACCCAACCGAGCGTAAAAAAATGATCGAATTGATCTTAGAAGAGCGCGAAGTGAAACCGGTAAACGCCATCCATCCGACAGCCAATATTGCAGATGTAAAGAGCCTGGCTTACGGTATATTCATAGGCAGTGGTGCACAGATTTTACCTGAAACAAAACTAGGGGATCACGTCATCATCGGCTCAGGCGCTATCGTAGAAACGGGCGCACAGATTGCAGATTTTGCTTCCATCGGAGCGGGTTCTGTGATAGGCAAAGAAGCGATCATTGAGAACAACGCCTACGTCGGAATTCATTCGACAATTGTAGGAAGTTTGAAGGTAGGAAAGAGCGCTACAGTAGGAGCAGGGAGTGTGGTGATTGAGAATATCGCTGCCTCGAAACGTGTGTTCGGAAATCCGGCAAAGGCATTATAATTTGACAATATTTTCTGGCGCAACTAGATCTAAAAAGTGAAAACGTAGATAGAGTTGCGCCACTACGATTACATCTTCTAGGCAGTAGTCATTGATCCTAGCTAATCCATTTTCCTTATAGAAAACACGGTTCACCTGGTCTCCGGAGAGGTCTGCTTTGGCACCTGAAATCCCCATCAATTCTGCTAACAATTCTAGTGAAGTATAGGATCTTCTATCGCCAAACTTCCACATCTCCATCGTATCCTGGTGTATAATTTCCCACGGTTTTTTGCCCTGTAATTGCAAAGATTTTGGAATCTCTAATCCATTAATTAACATCCGCCTGCAGAGATAAGGAAAGTCAAATTCCTTGCCATTGTGTGCCACCAGCGTTAATTCTCTAGACTTATAGGTCTTATTTACGAAGGCGATGAACTCTGTGAGAAGCGATTTTTCGTCAGCATGTGCAATGGTCTTCACTTTTAAGGCCATCTCACCCGCCTTATTTACAAACAAAAAGCCCATTCCGACCACAATAATCTTGCCAAACTCCGCATACAAGGGTGCCTTTTCGAAATACATCTCTTCTAAGCTGATATTAGCCGGATTTACTAAATTCTTCGCCTTTTTTAGCCAAAAATCTTTCATCTTATCTGAAAGTAGGGCAAAATCGGATACTCCTGACGAAGTTTCGATGTCTATGAAGAGCGTATTCTTGAAGTTCTTTAACGTATCCATAATTTTTGTTCCACGTGAAACGCGTAAATCTTATACTTTCAATGTTTCACGTGAAACATCCACTAATTCCATTTTAAACAATTCGTTCAAATGCCTTTTAACAATAGCAGAAACGGCCTGTATGTCCATTTCTTTGCCTAATTCCTGCTGAAGCGAAGTAACACCACGAGTCGCAATGCCGCAAGGCACGATATGTGAGAAATAAGACAAGTCTGTATTTACGTTCAAGGCAAATCCGTGCATACTTATCCATCGAGATGCCTTTACGCCCATGGCACAAATCTTGCGTGCTTGCTCTGAGTTAGGATCAACCCACACACCCGTCAGACCGTCGATGCGTCCCGCAACTAGTCCAAAGCCCTCACACGTCTTAATGATTGCTTCCTCTAACATTCGTAGATATAAATGAATGTCCGTGTAAAAATTCTCTAAATCCAGAATAGGGTAGCCTACTAATTGACCGGGTCCGTGATAGGTAATATCCCCACCTCGATTAGTCTTGAAATAGGTAGCGCCTATCGTAGAAAGAAACGATTCTTGTAACAATAAATGTGATTCGTCGCCACTCTTACCTAAGGTATACACGTGAGGGTGCTGACAGAATAAAAGGTAATTATTTGTGATGACCTTTTGGTCTTCTTCAAGGCCTCTGTTATCCAATTTAACTGTAGCTATGCGATTTAACAAAGTCTCCTGGAGATCCCAAGCTTCCTTATATTCTATCAGTTTTAAATCAACAAATTGGACTTCTTTGTTCTGCTTCATTCTTTATCAAGAGGCTGATAGCGCCTGGCAAAACCCTGGGCTACCTTTAGGAAAACAAAGATACAATAATGGCAAAACATATAACACAAGGAAAATTAGGCGAACAAATTAGCGTAGACTACCTACTAAAAAACGCCTACACCATCGAAGCAAGAAACTACCGATACAAGCGTGCGGAGATTGACATCGTCGCTAAAAAAGGAGATCTCTTAATCTTCATAGAAGTGAAGTCCCTGCGCAGAAATACGCACGGACATCCGGAACAAAAAATTACCCAGAACAAAATAAGGCTCATTAATCGAGCTGCTTGCGCCTACCAATACCAGCACAAATGGCGCCAAGAGGTGCGTTTTGATAGCATTTCGGTTAATTTTTATCCACAAGCCTTTAAAATAGAGCATTTCGAGGATGCTTTTTCGTAAATTCGCGGTTTAATAGCGTATTCATGATTCAATTTTGCACGGAAGACATAACATTCTCCTTACAAGAGAAGTTAAAACACAAAGCCTGGTTAAATGAGGTGGCGAAACAAGAAGGAAAAAAGATCCTAGAGTTAAGCTATGTTTTCTGTTCGGACAATTATCTGCTACAGATCAATCAAGAATATTTGAACCATGACACGCTAACAGATATCGTGACTTTTGATAATTCAGAAGACCCAAAAAAAATAGAAGGGGACATCTTTATCTCGATCGATCGAGTAAAAGAAAATGGAGAAAAACTAGGTACTTCTGAAACAGAATTAGAACGAGTAATGGTGCACGGTTTATTACACTTACTAGGTTATAAGGATAAGAAGAAAGAGGACAAAGCGCTAATGACCGAGAAGGAAGATTTTTACATTAAACAATACTAAAATGTTTCACGTGAAACATTCATAGCTATGCTAAATTCATACGATGTAATTGTGGTGGGTGCGGGACACGCCGGATGCGAAGCAGCTTATGCGGCGGCGCAAATGGGGTCGCGTGTTTTGTTGGTCACGATGAATATGCAGACGATTGCACAAATGTCTTGCAACCCAGCGATGGGAGGTGTGGCAAAAGGTCAAATCGTTAGAGAAATCGATGCTTTAGGAGGAATGTCTGGAATTATTTCAGACAAGACCATGATTCAATTTAGAATGTTGAATCGTTCCAAAGGTCCGGCGATGTGGTCACCTCGTTGCCAATCCGATCGGATGCGATTTGCAGAGGAGTGGAGAAATGCGCTAGAAGGAAATTTGAATGTTGATTTTTGGCAAGATTCTGTTCAGCAATTAATCGTAGAAAAAGGCGAAGTGAAAGGGGTCATCACCCGCATGGGAATGACCTTCACAGCACGCACCGTCGTACTAACGAACGGTACCTTTTTAAATGGCTTGATCCACATAGGGGAGAAGAATTTTGGAGGAGGAAGAATGGCAGAACCGATGGCCATTGGACTAACAGAGCAACTCATTAACCTGGGGTTCGAATCAGGAAGAATGAAGACAGGAACTCCACCGCGAGTAGATGGAAGAAGCCTAGACTTTGCTGCGATGGAGGAACAAAAGGGCGATGAGAATCCAAGTTCTTTTTCATACCTAACCGAGTCCCCATTAACCGAACAACGCTCTTGCTGGATCACACATACGAATACGAAAGTACACGAAGTCTTGCGCAAAGGCTTTGATCGTTCGCCCATGTTCGCCGGCAGAATTAAAGGTTTAGGCCCACGCTATTGCCCATCGGTAGAAGACAAAATTAACCGGTTTGCAGATAAGGATTCGCACCAGATTTTTGTGGAACCAGAAGGTTGGAGCACCGTAGAAATTTACGTCAATGGATTCTCAACATCCTTGCCGGAAGACATACAATTTGAAGCGATTCGATTGATCCCGGGATTTGAGAAAGCCAAAATGTTCCGCCCGGGCTATGCCATCGAATACGATTATTTCCCGCCTACCCAATTAACACCAACACTAGAAACCAAGCGCGTGAAAGGTTTATTCTTTGCCGGCCAAATCAATGGCACGACAGGTTACGAAGAGGCTGCATGTCAAGGACTAATGGCTGGTATCAATGCCCACTTAAAAACGCACGAACTTGATCCATTCACCCTGTCTCGTTCAGACGCCTACATCGGCGTATTAATCGATGATTTAATTAACAAAGGAACAGACGAGCCGTACCGCATGTTCACGTCGCGTGCCGAGTTTAGAACACTGCTAAGACAAGACAACGCGGATGAACGCTTGACCGCGAAAGGTTACCAATTAGGTTTGGCGACCGAGCAACGCTGGAATAAATTTCAGGAGAAGAAGGCACAAGTAGCGGCTTTAACCGAAGAGATAAAAAATACGAAAGTAAAACCAACGGAAGTAAACGACTGGCTCGAGCAGGAGGGAAGCGCCACCTTAAAAGAGGGGGCACCTATTGTGAATTTATTACGTCGCTCGGATTTATCCTTCGACCGCATCGCAACACACCCGAGTGTAGAACCGATTGTCAGAAACTATTCGCAAGAAGTGCGCGAGCAAGTGGAGATCTTAGTAAAATACGAAAGCTATATTGAGAAGGAGCGTTTGATGGTGGACAAAATGAAATCGATGGAAGACTTAAGCATTCCTGCAAATTTTGACTACGATAAAATCAAAACACTTTCGACAGAATCGCGCATTAAATTGAAATCGATTTTACCACAGACCATTGGACAAGCAAGCCGTATTTCTGGCGTGTCCGCATCTGACGTTTCAATTCTACTTTTATTCATGGGACGCTAATGGAAAATATACAAAACTGCCCGGTTTGCGGATCTCCTGATTCAACCTTGAAATTCAAGGCGAAAGATTATACCGTATCAAACGAACTGTTCCACATCGTGACTTGTAATTCATGTCAATTGATTTACACGAATCCACGACCTGCTGCAAACGAAGCGGGGCCCTATTACCACGCGAGTGCCTATATTTCGCATAGTGATACGAATGAGGGACTAATAAACAAGCTCTACCACGCGGTGCGCAAATTCACGCTTCAATCGAAAACGAATTGGATCGAAGCCGAGAAAAAGGGAAGCAAAGAATTGCTTGATATCGGTTGTGGAAATGGTCATTTCCTGGCAGCGGCAAAAGAAAAAGGATGGAACATTAATGGCGTCGAATTAGACCCAGAAACGGCTGCAAGGGCTGCAAAATTAACCGGACTTACCATTGCGCCGTCTTTAAAAGAAATCAACTCAGAAAAGCAATTTCAGGTAATCACCTTGTGGCATGTATTAGAACACGTGTACGAGCTTGACGAATATTTTCAGTTCTTTAAAAACCGCCTAGCTAAGGACGGTAAACTTTTGCTGGCCTTACCTAATCCCGCCTCCTTTGATGCAAACTATTTCGAGGAATACTGGGCAGCTTATGATGTTCCACGACACATCTACCATTTCACTCCGGCCACCATTACGGCTTTGGCAGCGAAATACGGATTTAAATTAAAAAAGAGTCGCGGACTGATCTTTGATAGCTTTTACATTTCTTTGTTAAGTAACGAATATAAAACAAGTAATAAAAGACTGATCCATTCGTTCTGTATTGGCCTACTTTCGAACCTACGTGCTATGATGGGCAAGCCGAATTACTCTAGCAATCTGTATCTATTCGAACATGCGTAACTACCTGAAATTCAGTTTATTAATTGCATTCCTAAGCTTAGGAATCAGTTTGGTATTTCTACAAAGTTGTGCCCAAATGGCCTCGCCTACCGGTGGCAAAAAAGACACGTTGGCACCAGTAGTTATCAACTCGATCCCCCTAAATAAAAGCAAAAATTACAAGGGCAAAAAAATTGAACTGAATTTCAATGAATACGTTGCCGTAAAGAACTTAAATCAAGAACTATTGATTACCCCCTCCATAGGCAATTATGAAACACGCATTCGGCCTATGGGACTAACCTTGGTTTTGGACAGCACATTAAAAGACAGCACCACCTATACCTTTAATTTTAGAAATGCTATAGAAGATATAGCAGAACAGAATAAAGGCAAGAACGTTAAACTCGTTTTCAGCACCTCTAACAGTATAGACTCCTTAAAGATTCAGGGCCAGGTGAAACATTTGTTGACAAATAAAAAAGTGGACAATGTCACCGTCGGTTTATATCCTTACACTGATACGTTATCAATAGACAAGGCAAAACCTTATTATTTTGTACGAACAGACACATCGGGCACTTATGCGTTAGAAAACTTGGCCGCAGGTAAATACTATATGGCGGCTTTTGAAGACGGAAACAATAATCTACTCTACAATTCGGCTAAAGAATCGGTTGACTTTATTACCGAACCGTTTATTGACCTAAATAAAAATGAGACCCGCGACTTTAAAATCGCCCTGCAAAATCAGGATGCGCTAAAATTAAGTAAAACAACCACGACAGCTAAAACCGTCTTATATGAGTTTAATAGAGGAATTGCTGCCGCAGAATTGCGCTTTTCGTCTACCGAAAAGCCAATTTACCAAATCGAAAACAACCGCTATTTGCGTATCTATTCCGGTAATTTAAATAAAGCAGATACACTAAAAATAGAAGCGGCGCTTGAGGACTCAATAGGTAGAAAATATGAATTAAGTCTTAAGGCAAAATTCAGAGAATTAGCTAAAAAAGATAAGCCAGAAACAACACCACTAGGGTTTGACGTATTTCCTAAGGCAGGCACACTAATTGTAGCAACGGATTCTGTACTCATTATCTTCCCTAAACCCGTTTCACAATGGGACTCTAAGAAAGTGCATATTTTGACAGAAAACGATGATGACCTAACGTTCCCTGACGAGGCATTCAGCTGGAATAAATTCCAAAA
>JBILCC010000069.1:0-8210 GCA_044353355.1 Aquirufa sp. | reverse complement strand
AAGTAAACGCGTATTTAGGACCATTCCACCTGTGTATCTTTCCAAGACTTCGTATTAGCCGATTCAATCACGGCTTCGCACACCCGCTGTGTCTGTAATGCGTCTCTAAAGGTGGGGGCACAAGGCTTATTTTCACCTACCGCTTTTAAAAAGTCAGCCGCCTGATGAACAAAACTATGTTCATACCCAATAATTAAACCAGGCACCCACCATTTGTCCATGTAAGGCTGGTTGCCATCTGTAACTAAGATGGATTTCCATCCCCGCGTTAAATCATCATCCGCATGATCAAACATTTCTAAGCGATTTAAATCATGTAAATCCCAACGCAAGGACGCATGCTCGCCATTTATTTCAAACGTGTAAAGGGCTTTGTGGCCACGCGCATACCGTGTAGATTCAAAAAGGCCTAAAGAGCCATTGTCAAAGTGGCAATGGAAAATACACGCATCATCAATGCCTACTTTTTTTACATCACCCGAACTAACGTGAACGCGTTCTTTGATAAAGGTTTCCGTCATTGCGGACACATCTGTAATACCTCCATTTAACCACATGGCCGTGTCAATGCAGTGAGCTAATAAATCACCGGTAACCCCTGAACCGGCCGCGTCCACATCCAATCGCCACGTTCCTGCACCTCCCTGTGGTAAATCAGGTGAAATGGTCCAATCTTGAAGGAAATTAGCGCGGTAGTGAAATATCCGTCCCAGTTTTCCTGAATCTATGATTTGCTTAGCTAAGCTAACTGCAGGTAAACGACGGTAATTATACCAAACCGTATTCGCCACGCCAGCTTTCTCAATCGCGGCAACCATTTGCTCTCCTTCCGCTAAAGTGCGAGACAAGGGCTTCTCACATAAAATCATTTTTCCGGCTGCAGCTGCGGCAATCGCGATTTCAGCATGTGTGTCGTTTGGGGTACAAATATCTATCGCATCGATGTCATCGCGAGCAATTAGTTTTCGCCAGTCGGTCTCATAAGAGGCGTATCCCCATTGTTCTGCAAACGCTTTGACGCTTGCCTCATTACGCGAGCAAACGGCTTGTAAAACGGGCTTGCAGGTAAGCTCTGGGAAAAAATTAGGGATACGGTTATATCCGTTCGAATGGGTTCTGCCCATAAATCCGGTGCCAATTAATCCAATTCGTATTTGTTTCATAGGGTATAGATTTATTATGACCAACCATGTGCCTTACGCACGTCGATCATGGCCGCTAAAATATCATTCCAGGTTTGTTGTTGCTCCATTACGGAGTTGCTGAACATACAGCCGTCCCAACAAATATGCTGGAACGCTTTTGTTAATTGTCCATCCGCATCCCTTAACCAGAATCCCGCATCTTCGGAGATGTTCAACTTTCCATTAGGATCGGTCGCTTGACAGTGGCGACCCGTCTTATCATGACTTCCAGTTCCATGAACCGTTCCGTCATTTTGAGCCACGTGAAAATCGATTGTCCAAGGGCGAAGAGCAGCCGTCAATTCTTTTAATGACGCTTTTAAGACCTCACGATCTTCCCAGTTATAATCCACAGGTAAAATCCGGTCTTCTGGGCAATTATAACCCATCGTGTAGAGTAAGGTATGGGACATATCCGCTTGGAATCCAATGTTAGGGCGGTCTACGGCCTCTAAGGTCTGAATCATATTCCGCCAGGAGTGCATGCCTCCCCAACAAATCTCTCCTTCGGCAGCTAATCTCTCGCCGAAATCTGCGGCAACGTCACAGGCTCTTTGGAAGGTGTCTACAATCAATTTGGAATTGCCTTTAGGATCCTTCGCCCAATCCGCTACTCCCGCAGCAGAATCTATCCGGACGATGCCATTCGGACGAATGCCTAGTTTGCGCAGTTCCGCACCTATTTCACAGGTTTTGCGAACCATGTCCACAAACGTATCGCGCGCATCTTTATCCCCCATCGCATTCCCTGCCCAAATAGGAGCCACTAAACTCCCGATTTCTAAGCCATGAGCGGCCACTTTATCGGCTAGGGCTTTGGCCCCATCTTTCCCACTTTCAATATCGAAATGAGGAGGCAATAACCCTATATCAACGCCATCAAACTTAGTGCCATTGACTTCCGCGGCAGCTGTCATGGCGAGCATTTTATCGAGTGAAATAACGGGCTCTGAATCGGGACCTTTGCCTACAATTCCGGGCCAAGTAGCATTGTGTAATTTAGGATAAGTAGTCATTTTAAAAATAGGTTATAATTTTAAATCTGGGTTTGCTGGACCAAAATGTTTCAACATAACAATCGGGTCAGTAGAAGAATAATTCGTGATTTGAACACCGGATTTCGCGGCAGATTCTGTGACAAAAAATTCATCGTTGGTCAATTGTCCATACCGAATCATGGCCGGTGTTTCGATATTCCAAACCCCCATTTTACCATGTCCTTGCATCATAATTAATCCATAAGCGGCAGCATCTGTGATGGTAACCGTTTGGCCAGGAAATACCGTTAATTCTTTCGCGCTGAACGCGTCTGATCGGTAGCAGACCCATTTTTCTGAGTATCCTGCTGCCGCCATTTCAGCCTCATCCCGCACGGGAATCGGTTGCATAAAACGCGTTTCTAATAAATTAGGATTGGTATTTAAATCCCAATCGATGACCTCCATCAATTGATCATAATTCCCAATGTCCTCTTTGGGAGTACCATTCCACAATAACTCCTCTGGAATGACAGCCTCATTAACCAGCGACTGATACATCGCAAAAACATCGGATGCTTTTTGTGGCTCATACGTACACATACTGCCTGGCGCGTGCAACATCCCCGGAGGAACATCCCAACCCGTCCCAGGAATCAACGGAAACGCTTGAGAATACATGGTGATTTTGTTATCCCCCTTCGTAAAGTTCATCAAGCACTCTTTGATTTGTTCCTTCGTCGTACCTGGAGCAATGCCAAAGAAAGTATACGGAAAATCCCCTCCATGATTATTTAATTGCGGGGGGAAATAGTAGGCCTCAGGCTTCCCTAATTGACCTATTTTTGCGGCATGCTCATCATTGTGGTGAATGTGGTGAGGCAAAGGGCCCATGTTATCAAAAAACTTCGAATACATCGGCCAAGATTTGTATTCATTCCACAAACGATCGCCGATCACTTCGCCTTTCAATTCTGCGATTACATCAATCAAAAGCATCTGCTCTTCTTTTCCGCCTTCGGAATAAACAACGGCACTTAAGCCTTCGTTTTCTCCGGTCAAAGGGCCATTTTTAGCAGGGGTCGTTGACGATAACCAACGTTCATCGATTCCACCACGGGCACCACCCAGGACGTAATAATCATCTGGATGTAATTTAATTCTTCTCCCTGGTACACAAAAAGACCTCGGTACCCAAGTAGGCGCAAGCCTTAAAATTCCTTTTCCTTGCGCCAGCGCTTTAGCTGCATTATTGCTCATGTCGTCATTTTGTTAAATGTAAAAAATCTATATCTTTTTTCGACTTAGGTAAATTAGGCGCTAAAATATTCAGCGTTAACGTTATCTCTTTTTTCTCCCCAGGGGCTAACCTAGTTAATGTGTTTGATTCCCGCGCAGCTTTTTGGCCCATGGGCGGGTTCGTCCCGGGTTCAATTCCTGTGACATACTCCTGTTCTGCAAAGTGGTGCCAGTTAGTCAAACAAGGCAATTCGCGTTTATCAAATGTGATGTGTAGGCCTAGTTCTCTTTCTTTGTTCCAAAGTCCGCAATGAACTTTATGCTCGGCATCAGCCTCGGGATCAATGAAAATAACAGATTCTCCGTTTCCTTGATGAAGCTCAAGCGGAGCGGGGCATTTTTTTATGTTATCAACACCTAATAAGCGTGGATCTGAAGCGACGCGGTGCGTCCCTTTCCAGATAATGTCCGTGCCTTCATCCACCAACGGCCAACCGAAATTAAAATGATACAAAAGCATCAGTGGCGCAGCGGTGTTCCCTTCGTTCATTACCTCGTCATGGATTTGTAAAGCCGCTTCACCTAACCTGCCCGAAATGGTGCGCTTAAGCGTTAGACATGGCCCAAAAATGGTATGTTGTCGAATAATCCCCGTAATCGACATATCCAGCGAACCACTGCGTAAGTCAGGCTGAATGATGGAGATGATTTCAGCCGGCAAATTTCCTATTTGACCATGGACTCCTCGGTCCCCCGATTCATCCGTCTCTGGGCCACCCACATGATCAAGTCCACAGGTAGCCAGTAGGCCACCACCAAAAGTTCGTAGCCAATCAATCCCGTGAGCAGACATAGGCTGAGGGGCCGCAACTCCCACATGACTAATCCAAGCAAGGCTGTGTTGGTTATAGAACGCATCCGCGATGTCCATGGCGCGGTCAATGATCACTTTATATCGAAAACCAGTTCCGGTATCTATCCAGGCAATTCGAACACCCCGCCCCGCCCCATTATCTAAAACAGACGTTTCGATGCCTCCTAATTGTCTGTGATTCGATATTTTACCGGTCCAATGTGACATGTTTGTTGCGCTTACTTCTTTTTAAATACAGCATTACTCTCACTTCCACCCGCCATTAAATAGGCCATCAAGTCCTTTAATTCTTCTGCGTTTAGACTATTTATTAAACCAGGTAGCATACTTGAAACGGGAGAGTATTTCATTGAAATGACATTTTTCTTCAAAATCTTCTCCACCTGTTCTGGGGCATATGGATTTTGAGAAACGTAATAGGCCATTTTATCCTGATTCGTTAATCGGCCTATCACCGAAGTTCCATTGCGCAGCATAAACTGTGTCGCGGCATATTGATCCGAAACGGTTTTGTTTGGATTGATGATGGACTCTAACATATCTTTTTTCGAGAATCGAGTGCCTAAATTCGTTAGATCTGGCCCTACGTTCCCGCCGCCTTCGCTTCCGATAGCATGGCAACGAATACAGGTGGTTGCGGCATACATCGACTTTCCGTTTTGGAAATCACGATCTGCTAATGGAGCGTCTAATAAAGCTACCGCCTCCTCTAACTTCCATTGCTTTCCAGGACCTTTCGGGTAATTGATATCCTTCACATCATTCCCATTCGCAGATAACATATCTGCACCGCCTAATTTATCGTAGTAAGCACGCTTACTTTCTGCGACATTCTTCAAGGCTAATTTTCGTGCCCGATCAATGAATCCCACGTAACTACGTCCGCCAGAAAATTGGAACGAATTTTTAAACCACTTGAAATAACGTTCGTGTAATTCGGGTGTCCAATTATTTTTAGCGGCGGATAACATCGTTGCCATGTAGGTTTGTTGGGCCGGCGGAATTTTCTCTAGCATCTTAGCAATATCCGTTCCGTATTGCGGGTTACGCATAATCAAATCTGCGGAGGATGTGGCCGATTCCACGCGGTATGCCGTGGTACTCGCTGTGTCTTTCGTCTCCATTATTTTCAAGGTCCGCTCAATGACTTTAGGCGCCTCTAAAGGAATGAGTAAGCGACTTAATGCTCGGTCCATATTCATGCGGTTTGAGGGATATTTGGCATCAAACTTCGCAATGATTTTAGCGGCCATCGATGCGTCAGGCATACCTAAACGCAACATCGCTAATTCGTAGGCACGCAATACATCTAGCGTTTGAGCTTCTGTGAACGCTTTGTTATCAATCGCTAATAAAGCGGCGTAAATCCCTGATTTAAATTCGGGCTTGCTTTGGCGAATCAGACCGATAAGCGCCTGCGTTGCAGTAACCGGATCTTTTTCCGTTAGGGCTTTATCTTTCCACTCCGCAACCGGCTGGTGTTCTAATGCCATGCGAGCCGCGTAGCGAATAAAGCGGTCTGGGTGTTTTAAATTTGGCCAAGCTACGGCTAAAGCGGCAGGATTAGGACCTTGATGGAATTGCTCAATTTTACGGCGTAATTCGTTTAACGGATTGGGCGCACCTACAAGTGTTTTAGTGGAAGTTTCCTCCGTACCCACGTAAGTCACCCGATATAAATCAGATTCAAGGCGACGACCACCTGTCATGAAATATAAGTTGCCATCTGGACCAATAACCCCGTCCGTTAAAGGCAACGGAATACCGGAGAAGAACTCTTCCCGATCTGCTAAAAACGTAGATCCTGAAGACTTTAATTTGATTAAGTGTCCGATTCCAAAAGTCCAGTCGAAAGCCAAAAGTGATTTCTTGTATTTAGCCGGGAATTTTGCATCCTTTAAAGACAATAAACTCGTGGGCGAACCTTGACCAATATTTAACACCGGAGGCAGGTTATCTGGATAGGTGGTTGACCATTTACTATTACCCGTTCTCCAGCCATACTCACTGCCACTCGTTACATGGCAAATGCGTGTAGGACGATACCAAGGTAAACCGAAATCCCACTCCATATCTGCATCATACACGAATAAATCCCCGGTTTCATTGAAGGCAATATCAAATGCGTTCCGATAGCCCGCACTAACTAATTCCCACTTCTTTCCTTCAGGATCAATGTTTGCAATCCAACCACCTGGGGCATAACGATCGTTTGCATGCCCACGTGGATCTTTGATCAACGGGAAAATATTATCTTCTTGCCAATTTTTAGGCAAGCGATAGGCGTCCATTGGAGGGACATCGGTATGATTTCCAGAAATTAAATAAATCGATTTTTTATCAGGGGATAAAATAATGCTGTGCGGACCGTGCTCGCCTTCGCCTACAAACTCTTTCATCAACGTGATTTTGTCAAATTGATCATCCCCATCTAAATCTTGCACGCGATATAAACCGCTCCCTCTAGGCGTAAAGCTAGAACCAGGGGCACGACCCGAAGCACTGGGCTTAGAGGCACGTGCATTAACCATTACATATAAACTGTTGAATGCGTAAAGCATTCCATGCGCGTTTCCTATACCTAACGTATCCACGCCTTTGCCAAATTTCAACTTCTCAATTTGGGGTTTTACGCTTGCAGCTCCTGCCGCAGGAATCGTTAAGCGATACAATCCGCCATATTGATCTGAGCAAATCATTCTGCCCTTATCATCAAATGTCATGGATACCCAAGATCCCATGTTTTCATCTGATGGGCTAATTAAATGTTCGATTTTAAACCCCGGCTGCAAACGGATTTTATCCAATTTCGGATCAGTTCCCTCTACGCGAGCAGGTTCAATTTTAAATAAGCTGTTGAAGCCCAAACTCCCCAGACTAAGCAACACGACACTCGCAATTAAATACTTACCGATTGATTTCATGGTTATTTTAAGTTTTTGATACGAATATTTTTAAATTCTACTTTCATGGGTGGTCCTACGTGCACTTGTACACCCAGCCACCCAGAGGCCTTGCCATTTACTTGATCTAAATCCGTCACGTCACTCATTAAAATACCGTTCACAAAATGTTGCAGACGATTGCCTTTGATGACTAAGTGAACCTCATTCCAATCTTCGGATTTGATGGCAGTTTTCAGTGAATCTATGTTGCCTAAAGAGCCGGTTACCGTACGGGGTAACCATGCGTTATTTTTCGAAAATGCACGCAGATTAGTTTTCATCGCTGCGTCTGTTTGTTCATTTACAGAGACAATTTCGCCTCGATAAGCCAAGGTTGTTCGGCCTCTTTCCTCGTAGTTTTGCCCAGTGTATCGGATTTCCCCATCGATATCAGCTTGATATCCTTTTAGTGCTAATGGCAAATCGGGCAGCAATTCCTCTGAACGGTAATTAATTCCTGTATTGCCCCCCTTTGAAATTTTAAACTCCGCTTTTAGCTCAAAGTCTGCCGGTTGAGAGCCCCGATAAATTAAAAATGTATTCCGTTTTAATAAGGTTTGAGGCGTGATTTCGCCAATGATACGACCATCTTCCACCCGCCAATAGGCAGGATCCCCTTCCCATCCCTGCAAGGATGTTCCGTTAAAAATGGATTTAAACCCCTTCTCTAGCTGTTTGTTCTGGCCAAAGCTAGGTGCTTGTATAGCCAGCAACGACACAAACAGCCATATGCATCTATGGCAATTAGTTTTCATTTTGAATAGGTTTAGAATTTTAAATTAGTTTAAAAAGTTTGAAAAATGAGTTATTGGCTTTTTTGTTTTTAATTTTTTTTCAAAAGTGTAAAAAAAGCATACCTTTATATCAGTATCATTTTGATACCTACAACCTTTAAAACTTATAAAAACATGAAAAAAATTCTTTTACTCATCGCCGTATTATGTACGGTCCAAATGGCAAATGCTCAAAAAGTATTTTCATTGCACACAGT
>JBILCC010000068.1:0-8241 GCA_044353355.1 Aquirufa sp. | reverse complement strand
AAAAGGCCTTCTAATTGGGTCAAACTAGAAATAGTCGCTAGACTGAATAGATTAAATCCTGGTTTAGCGGTGGTAGGAGCCGGTATATTGACATTATAATCAACCACATTGATTTTTTTTGCCTTGTAGGTTAAACTTCCTACATTTTTCACTGACAAGCCAGCCTGTACCACAGGTATTTTTTTATCATTGATATACTGATAAGTAAGGCCAAAGTCCACAGCAACTCCACCAAATTCACCCCAAATCGCACTGGTGAAATCACTTGCATTTGCAAAGCTTTTGGCAAAATTACTCGTATAGGCTAAATTCAACTTAGTCGTTGTATTAATCAAATTAGCTTGTGGTGGAAATAAATTATATTGAATGGTTCCAGAGAACTTAGTAAGCCCGATGTTCGCATAAGAAGCCGGAAAGAGAAGAGACAAGGCTAATCCTGCACTTAATTGATGGTTTGCTTTATCTACAATCTTACGGGAAGTAGCAAAACTAACTTGTCCCCAACTCGATGAGTTAATGCGTTGATTATACCGATTCGACAAGGGAAATGTCCCTAAGGTTAAAAGGGCATTACTATAAATTGAATTCATTAAATCCACATCTAAATCGACAATATTGGCTTTAAGGAATGCTTTAGTAAGTATCCCGAAACCCCATTTTTTATATCTAAATCCAACACTGGGGCCTAAAAACTCAACGTTAACATCTAATTCTAAGGGGCTACCAGAGGAAAAGAGTGCACTTTGCGCTGACTTTCCGCTTCTTATATCCGAAATCGACATCTTATTATTGCCAAAGGAAAGAGAGGTTCCTATTAAATTCAATTCTACCTTATTTGTCAAATTCGTTAATTCAGCGGGATTATAGGCTGCATTAAACATTCCGACACGTTTCGTCGACATCATTCCTGCAAAATGAACCTGAGCTACCAACGCCTGACAGGACAAAAGAGTAAGGAATAAGCAGAACGTAATTTTCTTCATGAGTAATAGAACAGTAATAGGTTATAAAGTTCGTTATTTTTCAATTAATTCCTTCGCGCAAAACATTTTAAATTAGACACTTGCATATGAAATGAAGATTTTATAAATTTGCACTCCCATTTTTCGATTGAATGCCCGTTTGAAAGATAAAATAGGTCATAATCAATTCCTTTAGACAAATTCCGTGGTCTAGGTGGAAACGATTCAAACAGTTAAATTATAAACAAGTGGATACTTTAAGTTACAAAACCATCTCTGCAAACAAAGCTACTGTACAGAAAGCTTGGTTTGTTGTAGATGCTGAAAATCAAGTTTTGGGACGTGTTTGTTCTGAAATTGCGAAAATTATTCGTGGAAAGCATAAGCCTTCTTACACTCCACACGTTGATTGCGGCGATCAAGTGATCGTTATCAACGCGGACAAAATTCGCTTAACTGGTAAGAAAATGACAGACAAGGTGTATATCCGTCACACGGGTTACCCAGGTGGTCAACGTTTCGCAACTCCACGTGAGGTTTTAGCTAAAAACCCAAGAGGTGTTGTAGAATCAGCGGTGAAAGGTATGTTACCTAAAAATCGTTTAGGTCGTGAATTATTCAACAACCTTTTCGTTTATGCAGGACCAGAACATCCTCACGCAGCTCAACAACCTAAAGCACTTACCTTTTAACGGACACTAAGAAAATGGCAGAAATAACAAGTAAAATCGGTAGAAGAAAGACGGCAGTAGCTCGTATTTCGATGACACCAGGTAAAGGCCAGATTAAAATCAACGGCCGTGTATTAGCTGATTACTTCCCATCTGAAATTCTTCAGATCGTTGTTAATCAACCTTTCGCTTTAACGAACACAGTAGGTTCATTTGATGTAACAGCTAACGTAGATGGCGGTGGTATCAAAGGACAAGCTGAAGCGCTTCGTATGGCGATTTCACGTGCACTTCAAACGCAAGATGCTGAATTACGTTCTCCTTTGAAAAAAGAAGGCTTCTTAACTCGTGACCCACGTATGGTGGAGCGTAAGAAACCAGGACGTGCGAAAGCTCGTAAGAGATTCCAGTTCTCTAAGCGTTAAGATTTGTTCGTGGAAAAGGCTTGTCTGTTGCCGATGCCTTTTCCACCTTTTTATTATTCACATTTTTAAACAACCAAAATGGCACAATTAAGCTACAACGACTTGCTTGACGCAGGCGTTCACTTCGGTCACTTGACTCGTAAGTGGGATCCTAAAATGGCTCCATACATCTTTATGGAGAAAAATGGTATCCACATCATTGATCTAAATAAAACTATCTCTTCCTTAGAAGAAGCTTCATCAGCTCTTCGTGCGATTGTACGTTCAGGCCGTAAGGTGATGTTCGTTGCTACGAAGAAGCAAGCACAAGAAATTGTGACAACAGAAGCAGATAAATTAAAAATGCCGTACGTAACTGACCGTTGGTTAGGTGGTATGTTGACTAACTTCGCGACTGTACGTAAGTCTATCAAGAAGATGTCTAGCATTGATAAAATGTTAAAAGACGAAGTTATCGTGAAGACAATCGCTAAGCGTGAGCGTTTAATGTTAACTCGTGAAGAAGAAAAATTAAAGCGTGTGTTAGGCGGTATCACTGAATTAACTCGCCTTCCAGCGGCTTTATTCATTGTTGACGTTAAGCGTGAGCACATTGCGGTTTCTGAGGCTAAGAAATTAGGTATCCCAGTTTTCGCTATGTGTGATACAAACTCTAACCCAGACTTAGTTGACTATCCAATCCCAGCGAATGATGATGCATACAAATCTATCTCTATCATCATCACAGCTATTTCTAAAGCGATCGAAGAAGGTTTAGCTGAAAGAAAGCAAGATAAGGATGATGCTCGTGAGGCGGAAGAAGTAGAAGCTAAAAAAGCAGCGGACGACGATTCACAAGAGGCAGCTAAGGTAGCGGCTAAATACGAAAAAGAAGCAGAACAAGAATAAATATTCATAACATGTCAATTACAGCAGCAGACGTTAATAAGTTACGCCAAATGACTGGCGCAGGAATGATGGATTGCAAGAAAGCTTTGACTGAAGCCAATGGTGACTTCGAAGCAGCAGTAGATATCCTTCGTAAAGCAGGTCAAAAAGTAGCAGCGAAACGTGCGGACAATGAAACAAATGAAGGTGTCGTTTTAGTGGCACTTAATGCGGATCACTCTAATGGTAAATTAATTGCTTTAGCTTGTGAAACTGAACCAGTTTCTAAAGTAGCAGACTTCAATAACTTAGCGAAATCAATCATTGACAAAGCAGCAGCGTCTCACGCTCCTTCAGCGCATGATTTATTAGCTGAGCCGTTAGCAGATGGACGTTCGGTAGAAGGTCACATCATCGACTTAACTGGTAAAATTGGAGAGAAAATCACGTTAGCGGCTTACGAAAACGTATCAGCTGAGAAAGTGGTTTCTTACATTCACTCGAACAACAAAATCGGTGTTTTAGTAGCATTCGAAAACGTTCAAGGTGTTGATGTAACAGAAGTAGGTAAAGATATCGCGATGCAAATCACCGCTATGAAACCTGTCGCTTTAGACAAGGATGGCGTAGATGCAGAAACGATTGAAAGAGAAATCGAAATCGGAAAAGATCAAGCACGTCAAGAAGGTAAGCCTGAGGCGATGTTAGAGAAAATTGCGGTTGGTAAATTAGAGAAGTTCTACAAAGAGTCTACTTTATTAAACCAACAATTCGTAAAAGACTCATCGATCACGATTCGTCAACTATTAGAGCAAACGCAAAAAGGTTTAACGATTTCATCGTTCAAACGTATCTCTTTGGTTTAATACTACTCGAATGCATAGGAAAGACCCACCAGAAACGGTGGGTCTTTTTTTTGTTAGAAAAATTCGTTTGCATGGCCACTTTGGGTTGATAGAATGCAGGACATTTTCTAACTTGTAGTTGAATTCAAATTCTGAAAATTTCAAGTCGAGCATGGCATTAATCAGTATCTTAGGTGGAGGAGAAAGTGGCGTAGGAGCTGCTCTATTAGCTAAATCAAAAGGATATGACGTGTTTTTATCTGACGCTGGTGCGTTGAAAGATAACTACCAGCAAACCTTACGTGAAAATCAGATTGAGTTTGAGTCAGGTGGACATAGTTTGGACCGTATATTAAGTTCTGCTGAGATCATCATCAGTCCTGGAATTCCAGAGAAAACAGAAATCGTAAAGGCCATCAAGGCAAAAGATATTCCCTTAGTTTCAGAAATAGAATTTGCCGCGCGTTATACAAAGGCAAAAATCGTAGCTATCACAGGGTCGAATGGAAAAACGACCACTACCCTGCTAACGTATCATTTCTTGAAATCAGCGGGCCTTAAAGTAGGTTTAGCTGGTAATATTGGCCAGAGCTTCGCGAAGCAAGTGATGGAAAATCAGCACGAGGTGTATGTGTTAGAAATTTCCAGCTTCCAATTAGATCGCTGCTTCCAATTCAAACCGAATGTGGCCGTATTGTTAAATATCACTCCAGATCACCTAGATCGCTACGAATACAAGTTTGAAAATTATATCGCATCAAAGTTTCGCATTTTCCAAAATGCGGATGCCAGCACGAGCTGTGTCTTTTGGGCAGATGACGAAGTACTAAAGGCTAACTTAGCTAAAATTGCAACAAGCGCCCGTCTAAAAACGGTTAGTTTCAACACAAAAGCAGACGCCTATATTACAGCGGACAAAATTCAATTCGAAGGAGCTGAGCTTAATTTAGCGGATGCTCCACTGAAAGGTCCTCATAATGCCATCAATATGGCAGTAGCTATGTTAGCGGCGCATGAGGCAGGTGTATCATTTACACAAATGCTACAGTCTTTACCATTCTTCGAAAATGCCCCGCATCGATTAGAATCGTGTGGTTCCTGGAATGGAGTCGCATTTATCAATGACTCGAAGGCAACAAACGTAGATGCGGTATTTTATGCATTGAATAGCTACAAGCAACCCTTGATTCTGATTATGGGGGGAGTGGACAAAGGAAATGAATATGAAGTTTTAGATCCACTGGTGAAGGAAAAAGTCAAAGGACTCATTTGCTTAGGAACAGATAATGCGAAGTTAGAGGCCCATTTTGGCAGCATGGTTCCACAACTTTTTGCAACAGACTCTTTAGAAAACGCTGTTAAAAAAGGAATGGAATGGGCTACCTCTGGTGATGTAGTTTTGCTCTCTCCTGCGTGTGCTAGTTTCGATTTATTTAAAAATTATGAAGATCGAGGAGATCAATTTAAAAGCACTGTTAAACGTTTGATCCATGGATAGTAAAATCAGAGCCTTTTTTCAAGAGCACCTGAAAGGGGATTATAAGATTTGGTTGATCGTATTTATTTTAAATGCGTTTGGATTATTGATTCAGTTCTCTGCGAAGGCGAAGCTGACCATGGATGGACCTTTTGAGCCGCTTTCGAGTTTCATTAAAACCTTGGTTATTTTAGGCATTTCGTTCTATTTGATGTCCTATTTCTCTAAATCGAACTATAGCCGCGTGGCTAAGTTTAGCGATTTAGCTTTGTTTTTATCTTGGGGACTCGTGATGGTGGCCTATGTTTTTGGAGCCACAAAAGGAGGGGCGAACCGCTGGGTGCAGTTAGGCCCTATTTCATTTATGCCCTCGGATATGGTGAAATTATGCCTGATTACGAGCTTAGCAAAAGACTTCTCCTCTAAACAGGCTGACCCGGAATCTTATAATACCGTGATGTTTATTCGCATGTTGTTCAAGATTGGTATTTCTTGCTTTTTGATCATGCTTTCGAACTTTTCGACAAGCGTTTTGATTTTCTTGACAAGTATCATTTTGATGTTCTTTGGCCGTGTTCCTTATAAACAAATTGGCTTAATTATCGCAGCTGTTGCCATTATCGGAATAACGGTAGTTTCTTTAGGAATTGGTCAAAGAGCGCAAACGGTAAAAACCAGGATTGAAAACTATGTTCAACGTATTGGCAAAAATGAAACCAAGGCAAATAAGGCAAAGAACGAGGATTACCAAATCACCCGAAGTCTCTACGCCATTGCGACCGGTGCGATTCATCCCAAAGGGCCAGGAAAAAGCCAGCAGCGGTATATCTTATCCCAGGCCGAATCCGATTTCGTTTATGCCATTATAATTGAAGAATATGGCATTGTAGGTGGGCTCGCTATTCCACTTTTGTTTCTAATTTTTATGTACCGAGGGGCGAAGGCTATTCAATATAGCAATAAACCGTTTGGAGGCTTATTGTCTGCCGGACTAACCTTCTCCATTGTCTTCCAGGCGTTCATAAATATGCTGGTGGCTGTGGATGCAGGTCCAGTTACTGGCCAACCAATGCCCATGATTTCAGCCGGGGGAACCTCTTTGATATTTACGGCTATTTCTATTGGCCTCATTTTAGCCGTTAGCAAGGACAAAGATCCGGAACCAGTTCAACCCTCTGCCCTCGCCTAATGTCTATTAAACGCGTCATCATTTCAGGAGGAGGAACCGGGGGACATATTTACCCAGCCATTTCGATCGCGAATGCGATGAAGGAAATCGACCCTTCTTTGGAATTCTTATTTGTAGGGGCTGAAGGAAAAATGGAAATGGAGAAAGTACCTAAAGCTGGCTTTCAAATCATCGGTCTTCCCATTGTAGGTATCCAACGAACGCAGGTTTGGAAGAATGTATTCTTCCCTTTCAAGTTATTCATGAGCCTCTGGCAATCCCTTAGAATCATCCAAAATTTCAAGCCAGATGTCGCTGTAGGTGTAGGAGGTTATGCTTCTGGTCCGCTCTTATTAGCTGCGCGGTTTCTAGGTATCCCTTATTACATTCAAGAACAAAATTCCTTTGCTGGTATTACCAATAAGGCATTGGCAGCTAAGGCAGAGCACATTTTTGTGGCTTATCCAGGCATGGAGAAATTCTTCCCTGCACAGAAAATTACGCTCAGTGGAAATCCTGTTCGCAAGGACTTAATCGATGCTGCAGGCAAAAAAGCACAGGCAGCAGTGCATTTCAGCTTAGACCCTTCCAAAAAAACGATTTTAATCATCGGTGGTAGCCAAGGAGCACGAACGATCAACCAAGGAATCCTAGCTGGCTTAGACCGATTAACAGATGTTGGGGTGCAAGTCATTTGGCAGACGGGTATTGCTTTTGAATCAACGGCTAAGCAAGCTGCTTCAGGCCATAAAAATACCTACGTATCTGCTTTTATCTATGAAATGGATCTAGCCTATGCCATGGCCGATTTAGTCATTTCCAGAGCCGGAGCCTCTTCTGTCTCTGAAATTTGCTTGATAGGCAAAGCGAGCATCCTAGTCCCACTTCCTAGTGCCGCTGAAGATCACCAAACCGAAAATGCGAAAAGCCTCGTTTCACAAAACGCAGCCATTCTTGTGCGTGACGCAGAAGTAAAAGAAAAATTAATCACAGAGGCGTTAGCAGCACTTCAATCAGATTTGACTACCCTAGAAAAAAATAGTCTTCGTTTAGCTAAGCCTAACGCAGCCCACGAAATTGCCCAATCCATTTTACACGCATGAAGAAAGAGTTAAGCCTAAGCGATTTGAAACAAGTCTATTTTTTAGGAATAGGTGGAATAGGTATGTCAGCGATCGCACGCTGGTTCTTACACAATGGCTTTCCGGTGGCAGGTTACGATAAGACGGAGAGTCCCTTGACGAAGAAATTAGCGGAGGAGGGCATGGTGATTCATTACGAAGACACTATCGATTTGATTCCCGCGGCTTGCCTAGAAGATGTGGAGCATAGCTTATTTATCTATACTCCAGCGATTCCGAAAGATCAAGTGGAGATGAATTATTTACTTTCTAAAGGCATCCGCCTCTACAAGCGTTCGGAAATTTTAGGCTGGATTACCCAACAGATCCCTACCCTTGCAGTAGCAGGAACCCATGGAAAAACGACGACTTCTTCGCTTTTAACCCATTTGTTAATCAGCGCTAAGAAAAATGTTACCGCATTTTTGGGTGGCATTACGGTGAATTATGGAACCAACTTCATACCTAACCACTCCAAAGAAAATATTGTGTGTGTGGTCGAAGCAGATGAGTACGACCGATCTTTCCTAACCTTGCAATCACAAGCTGCCGTAGTAACTTCAACAGACGCGGATCATCTAGACATCTATGGAGATGGTGATTCCGTTTTAGAGAGTTTCCAATTGTTTGTGAACCAAATAAAAAAAGACGGATTCTTTATCCAGAAAAAGGGCTTGACTTTGCATTCTGAATTAGGAGATGCCA
>JBILCC010000067.1:0-8252 GCA_044353355.1 Aquirufa sp. | reverse complement strand
TTGCTTTTCAGACAAAAAATCTAAAACCGTTTGCCATTTTTTATATTTGGTACTGTAAATTTTTGCCTTTAAAACTTCTTGCAATAAGGGAGCACTTTGAACGATATTAGGGTACAAATCCGGGCGGATAGCTTCCGATCCTGCGGCTCCACCACCAATATCAACACCGGCTAAACCAGCTAATGATTTCAAACCTCCTAAGCCACCTGCAGCGGAACCTTTTGAATCAATTTCTGGCAAAAGTTTCGCGTTAGAACTATACTCATTCGGCTGAGTTAAAGAATAGATTGCCCCTAAGGCCGCAAATAAGACGGCGCATGTTCCGATTAATAATTTATAAGATTTAAGGTTTCTGAAGATTTCGCCAAAATTGATGGAAATTTCTCCGTTATCCTCTGCTTTATTCGTTAAATGTTGGTCGCTAGTAGACATGGAGATTATTTAGTCAAATTGTTAATGAGTGTTGTTAGCGTTAAGGCAACAGATACGAGAGCTGATGATAAGCCAACAGCCTCAGCAGTACTCATCCCTTTTTTCATATTGGTAGGAAATTCGGGTACCACAATCTCTGAACCTGGGTAGATTTTAGGATTGATTCGGAATAAAAAGAATCGTCTGCGTTTTGTTGAAATTCCATTAGGTGCTTTCACATATACATTTTTCTTATCCGCATATTCTGTGAAACCTCCAGCCCCATCTAAATAATCCTGTAAGCTATTGCCTGCTTGGTAAGCAATAGAAATTGGATTTTGAACACCTCCTGAAAGCTTGATTGTCTCAAGTATACGTGGAATTTCTAAGCGATCATTTTCCATCAACAATAAATTATTTGTTGATTTGGGATTTTTTAGAATCTCAGATAATTTCACTCCCACTACTGTGGAATCACGGTAGAGGATAGCACCGTCAAGGAATCCTTCTGGTTTAAGGCCACCTGCTGCTAAAACGAGGTCTGAAATTTTTTGATCATCTGATTTAATGGCATAACGACCAGGGTAATTGACCATGCCAGCAATTGTAACACCGCGTTGCACCTCATAATTAGGCGATCGACGAATTGAAATGATATCGAAAGGTTTTAATTCATATTGGGATCCCTCGTTAGCAATTTGTAGACTTCCATCGATATCGAAGGTTTTTACTTCGATTTTTTGATTCATATCTTCAGAATTACCATGGGTAATGATACGTCTTGAAAGCTCAATTTTTGCGTAACTGGCAGCCTCTTTAAATCCTTTAGCTAATAGTATTAGGTCAGCGACTTTCATGCCTGCTTTATACTCAAATGAACCTTGCTTATTTACTTCACCATAGATGCTCACTTTTTGGTATTCTCGTAGTGAATCTAATGAATAGACGGTAAGTGAGTCTTCACGGTGCAATGCAATGTCTGCCAGTTCTCCTCTTAATACTTTTCCTAAGTCAAAAGAAATCATTTCAGGGTCATAATTTTCTTTCCTTCTGGAAATAGTTGCTCTATTCAAAAATGCATTTTCACGAGGTCCCTCCGCACGTCTGATTAATTCTTTTACGGTCGTTAAGCCATTTTCGATGGCGAATACCCCCGGTCTAAATACCGCGCCACTTACAGTCACTCGGTTTTCATAGCGTTCGATAATCTTACCTACTGAAATGGAATCGCCATTCTGTGGTTGAAAAGTAGCCACCTCATCTTGTGTGATATTTAATAATTTCAATTCACGGGAGGTATTTCTACGTACATTTAAGGAATAGGTGTATGCTTTATCTGTGAATCCGCCCGCATAACGTAGGATGTCTTTCAGAGTTTCACCTTTTATAGCTTCAAATACCATGGGACGTCTAACTTCACCCGCTAATTCAACATGGGAATCAAAATCTCCAACACGGATGATATCTTGATCTTTTAATTGAATGTTATCCTTTTGATCAGCCTTCAACAAGAAATCGTATAAATCTAGTGTACGAATTACTTTATTATTTCGGATAACACGGATACTGCGGTAAGAACCATTTTCGTTAGGTCCTCCAGCTAGATACAAGGCATTAAATACGGTAGCTAAAGAGGTAATTGTGTAGGATCCTGGATTTTCAACTTCGCCTACTAACGTAACTTTGATACTTCTTACATTACCTAAGGTAATAATAGCAGAAGAACCACTACCGGGTTTATTTAAACCCTGGTATAATTGTCTTAATCTACTAACAATGCGAGCAGAGGCCGCATCAACACTTAATCCATTCACATAAATAGGGCTAAGGTTTAGGATTTTAACAGTTCCCTCTGGACTGACGGTGACATTGTAATTGTCCATTACTTCACCAAAAATATCGATATTAAGTTCATCATCAGGCCCTAAGGTATAGTTTACCGGAGTGGCTATACGAAGATCTGGTTCGAAGTTTAGTTTTTTGTTATTGAAAAGGTTCGCGCCATAAATGATTTTTTTAGGCAATTTAGTGGAATCTGTCTCCTCCTCTTCCATTTCTAAGTCTTCAGAATCCTCTTCCTCGCCATTTTTTGCCGTTTTTTTCTTGGTACTTAACTTTCCAGAAACTTTACGTTTAGAGGATGTTTTGCTTTTATCGGTCGTTGTTTTTTCCTTGGTCTTTGTTTCACCGATTTGGGTTAAACGGCTACGCATTTTCGCAATGTCTGCGGAGGTATAGCCTTGAGCTTTCGCGGCTTTCTCTAACTGAGCCTCTGTCATACCACTTGACTGCGCTCGTTCAAAGAACATAGCAATTTCCTCATCACTTAAATCTTCCACTTTTCGTTTTGCTTGACTGAACGCCGCATGGACCAAAACTAAAAAAGAAAGGGTTAAAAGAATTCGACTGAATAATTTCATGTAGTTGAATGGAGATTTAAATAATAACAATAACCGCAAAATTAGCTATTTTTTCCTAGATCTATCGATTTGTTGACAGGTATTTATTTTAAGGTATTCACTTAAAATTTAGGACAAGCTAAACTTCTACTAAGACTTTTATCGTATTTATTTGGGAATAAATTAAATCCAAACACATAAGATAAAGTGATTTCATGGGCTCCACCTGATGGAGCTAGTTTGGATAAGGTAAAATCGTAGGAATAACCAATGGCGAATTTATCCTTTCTAAAGCCAATTAAACCCGTCATGGACTCCTTACTATCTAGTTTTTCGGTATTGGGCAAGCCAATTGGGAAATTCCGGTACCAAAAGCCTATTACCAAGGGTGCGATAGTTAAATACGTCCCCACATCTAATTGACTAAACATCCCCTGTTTTTTGAAGTGAATGATGGGGCTAATGCTTTTCTCGTAGTTTAAGGCATTTTCTGGATCATTTCCCTCATAGCTTGAATTTCCTAAAGCTATTTTGGTTCCCATTTGTACACTTAATCTCATGTCAAGTGGAGAAATGGAATTATTAACTAAAGATTGATTAGGTTGGTTTAAGTGATGTGCACTGACACCAATCCAGTGTTTTGCAGAATATAACATGGATCCTATGGATAAATCAACATAGGAGGGGTTGGTGAAATTGGGTGTTAGGGGGATAAGATCGTTCGATGATGCATCAATCCCTCCAGATCCTAAATATCCGGTTAATTGATCTCCGAAAACTAAATTTTCTGGAGATAGGCTTCTGTTAACGTAGGCTCCTTGCATTCCCATAGATAAAGAATAATCTTCTGTTATGGACACATGGTAGGCATATTGTAACGCAAAGCTACTAGTCGTCAAGGCTGAAAACTGAGAATCAGAAGTGATTAATAAGCCGAGTCCACTTTTGTATTTTTGTAAGCCAATATCAACGGACATAGCGGAAAATTGGTAATTGCTCGTTAAATTAGGCCATTGATTGCGGTGCATTAAATTAACGTTCACATTGTTTGAAATTCCGGCGAAGGCTGGATTCATGTTTAACGGTAATGCATAGTTCTGAGTTACTTGGGGATCTTGCGAATACCCCATAAATGGAATGAAAACAGCTAGAGTGAAAAAATAAAGTAGTCTCATTTAATTGAATACCTTTTAAGGTAACTCATGAGCAGGCAATTTACGTTCAAGTCGTATGAAAAACAATTTTTGGCAATTTAAAATAATGAACAGAAAAACCTTTATCACCTTGTTATTGCTTTTCTGCTCTTGGAGTTTATCAGCTCAAGATATTGTCATTCGTAACACTTGTATTACTAAATGTGCCTATTGTAGTGATTCAACTTCGGTGGATTCGACCGTTTTTGAATATGCGAAGCCCCTTGCGACACCTGCCAGTGTCAAATTCAACTGGGTGTTTCGCAAGGCGGGTTCTGATAATAGTTATTCTACAGTTCTTGGTAGTTCAGATAAGCGATCAGGAAGGTTCAAGTTTTGTGAAAAAGGGGATTACGCAGTTGACTTATACCTGAATGGAAGTGTCGTTTATTCAAAGTATAAATTTAAGATTGGTTTTGTAGCACCGATTGTTTTAGGCCAAGATAGCACTAAGGTAGATACTACGATTTGTAAAGGAAGTACGATCACTCTGCAAGTTAAAAACCCTTTAGCCTCTTATTCTTATTTATGGTATCCGAAAGGTGAAACGACTGATTTTATTTCAGTGGATAAGTCGGGTTGTTATTCGGTCAAAGTGACGGATTCTATCTCTGGGTGTAGTTCAGAGGGAAATTTAGAGGTAACGGTTTGCGGGGAAATTCCTCCTCCAGTATCTCCGCCAGATAATACCTGGTATTTTGGTGAAAAGGCCGGACTCAATTTTGGCCAATCGGGAATTCCGGCTCCTAAAGCGGGCAATCCAATGCCAATCACAACTGAAGCCATCGCTAAAATAAATGATACGAAAAATAATTTGCTGCTGTTTTCTGATGGGAAAAAAGTATATGACGGAAAATTAAACGACCTCATTCCTGGTAAAAATCTAGGGGCTGAGGCTAATTCACAGGGCTTGGTGATCATTCCTAAGGCAACATGCAAAGGATGCCAAGCAGAATATTACGTAATTTATACAAAGAGGAATAGCTTTAATGAAAGGCAAATCTTTCAATCGACCATCGATTTTAAATTGAATGGAGGTAAAGGAGGCATGAGCCAGCAAGGTGTTCTGCTTTCAGCTGTTAATACATCGACTAGGATGGTTTCAATGCCATTGGCAGAAAATGCCTCTTTATTATTTACTCAAGACCTGGTAAGTGGCAATATTCGTTCATTTAAAGTTTCGAGTACAGGAATATCTGCTCCTATTGAGAGTAAATCGCCCACAGGATTTACGCCAGCTAGTCTTTCTAACCCCTCAACCATGAAAGTAAGTCCTAATAAGCAGTGGTTAGCGGTAGCAATGGCAGGGACTACAGTGAATAATATTGAATTATATTCCGTGGATTCGCTATCAGGTAAAGTAAAACATAAGGTGTCTATTCCTCTGGGTTCATCCACCAAACAGCAGGTTTATGGACTTGATTTTTCAAAGAACAGTAAGCTGATCTATGCCTCTTTGAAAGGAATAGGAGTTGCAGATTCATCTTCCATTGTACAATTGGATATTTCAGCCAAGGATTCGACTACCTATGCAGCGACAAGAAAAACAGTCCCGGGTTCAAAAATAGCTAGGAAAATAGGAGCAATTCAGCCGGATCCGGTGAATGGTTCAGATTTATACGTGGCTATTTTGGACCAAACCTCTTTAGGTAAGATCACAGCGATTGACGGTGTAGTAGGGGCTTCTGGTGGGGCCAGTTTTACTTTGAGTGGAGCGGCACTTCCAGCGGGGGCTAAAAGTAAACTAGGTTTACCAGCATCCTATTCGATTACATCTAATGATGGAAAAGGAATTTCGATTCAGCAATCCTGTTTTGGTTTGAATTATTCTTATAAATTGACGGGAAAACTTTGCGATCCAATTAAAGACACGAAAGTGATTTGGGACATTTATAAGACAACGCTAGATCCCGTTAGAAACTCAAATGGTACTATTGTGCCTTTAAATCCAGCATCTACTAAAATATTTACTTTTACCGGTGATAGTGTTTCCTATGCATTTAAGGATAATGGTACGTACGTGGTCACGGCTAAGGTTTCTAATCAGTGTGTAACAGATTCTCTACTAGACGCGCAGAAATTTGAAATTGATTTACTAAAGCCATTTTATTTAGCACCTGAATTTAGTGTGATTTGCAAGAATTTGACAGAGATTAAAGCGGATACCTTACCTGCCATTTCAGGATTAACCTACTTTTGGAACACAAAAGAGACCACGGATAAAATTTCGGTCCCTAAACCTGGAGGAGCCTTTGATTTAACCATTACGGATCCAGTAAGTGGGTGCAGTTTGACAAAATCAACTAAAGTTAATTTTTTAACCAATAGTCAGTTTGACCCTCCTAAGGATTTATTTATTTGTGATGATAATGTAAATGCCGCGGCATTTAAGGAAAATATCACTTTTGTTGAATTGAAATTACCTGTACCAGCCTCCAGTTTGAAGTCGATTGATTGGGCTGGAATTCCGAGTGCTGCGAATCAGGATAAAGTGCAAGTATCAAATTCTGGTACTTATGTATGTACTATAATTGATCGAGATGATTGTGAGTTAAAAATCACTTTTGAAGTCAAGGATAAATGTGCACCTATCATGCAAGTTCCTTCTGCTTTCACTCCGAATGACGATGGAAATAATGATTATTTTAGACCTGTTGGTAATTTTGAAACACTGTCTTCTGGGACTGCTACCGTATTAAAAGCTCGAACGGTAATTGAATCGTTTGAAATCTTTAATCGTTGGGGTGAGATGATTTACTCAAATAGCGCGATAGACTCTTCTTGGCTGGGTTGGGATGGGAAAATCAATGGGACTAAAGTTCCACAAAATACCTACGCCTATCGATTGAAGTATTCTTCTATCGACATGCCCGAATTAGGTGTGATGGAGTTGCGGGGAACGGTGGTTATCGCGTATTAATAGGCTCTAACTTCGATGCCTTTCATGAAGTTGACGAATGATTTATTCACCACTTGGTTTCCACCTGGTGTAGGGAAGTTACCGGTAAAATACCAGTCCCCTAGGTGATCTGGGCAAGCCACATTTAGGTTTGCAACCGTTTGGTAAACGATAGAAAGCTCTGCTTTTAGTCCTTTTGGACGGACAATTTCAGCAATTTTATCTGAGATTTCATCGTCAGTGAATGGAGCATAAATAGCCTTAACAAAGTTTTCTTCCTCTGCCGTACCATTTTCCAAGGCATTTAAACAACGTAAGTTTACTTCGTCTAAAATGTTCTCTAATCCGCGTTCTTGCAATAAGGCTAATGCCGCGCGGAAGGCGACGAATTCCTTCATTTTCGACATATCGATACCATAGCAATCTGGGTAGCGAATTTGTGGAGCGGAGGAAACGATGACGATTTTCTTAGGGGATAATTTATCCAATAATTTCAGGATGCTTTTTTCTAATGTTGTTCCGCGAACGATGGAGTCATCGATGATGACCACGGAATCCACTTCTTTGTTAATTACCTCGTAGGTCGTATCGTATACGTGTGCAACCATGTCATCACGTTGATCGTCTGAAGTGATAAACGTACGTACTTTTACGTCTTTAGAGATAAGTTTTTCGACGCGTGGACGGAAAGTTAATAGTTCTTCTAATTCTTCTTCGAAAAGGATGCCATCCATGATGGCTTTTTTTCTTTCTTTGGCTAAATGATCCTCTAAGCCATCAATCATTCCAAGAAACGCTGTTTCTGCGGTGTTAGGAATGTAGGAGAATACGGTATTTTTTAGGTCATGATGTACCTCGGCTAAAATTTGAGGGATCAACAATTGACCTAATTTCTTACGCTCATGGTAGATATCTGGATCGGATCCGCGAGAGAAATAGATGCGCTCGAAAGAGCATGATTTCTGCTCTAGGCGGTCGATAAATGGAACCTCTTTGACTTCGCCTTGAATATCAATAATTAAGGCATGGCCCGGTGTGATTTCTTTTATTTGATCGTAGGCGCAGTTAAAAGAAGTCTTGATGGCCTGTTTTTCAGAAGCCACTACCGCCACTTCTTCATCCACATAATAATAGGCTGGACGAATTCCGGCAGGGTCACGCGCCACGAAAGAGGCACCATAACCAGTCATTCCGACCATCGCATATCCTCCGTCAAAATCCTTGCATGAGCGCTCTAAGACGCGTTTCAAGTCGATTTCTTGGGCGATAATATCGGATAACTCCGGGTTCTCGTATTGGTCTTTGTACTTCCCAAATTGGCGTTGATTCTCTTCATCTAAAAAGTGGCCG
>JBILCC010000016.1:0-23994 GCA_044353355.1 Aquirufa sp. | reverse complement strand
TCAATTAAATGATGCGGGGTATAAAAAATTAGCCTTATTACTTGCGGATCAAGTGTTTGGGAAGAAATCGACAGCTATCGAATCCAAAAGAGCGGATGTATATGCAGCCGTTGCGGAGAAAAACTGGATGTGGCATACTGACTTTAAGATTCCAAACGGGGTTCACGTATATGGTCGCCGTTACAACCCGTTTGGACAAGATAATTATCCTGGGGAGATTGAAAAAATTCGCCAAATGACGGATAATCGGGAGGCTGCGATCCAAGCAGCAATCAAAGGGCTTCCGTATGATCTGGCCGCTGCAGATGCCAAGACGCGCAAGCTTGATCCCGTAAAAACGAATTTTAATCCGGATAAAAACGGCAGCTTGAAATACCTGTATGGGAATGAGGCGTTAAACGCTATTAGAGTAGCTCCAGGTTATAAAATCGAGCTATTTGCTTCGGAAGAGGAATTTCCTAATCTGGCCAAACCGGTTCAAATGACGTTCGATAATAAGGGCCGCCTTTGGGTGGTTTGTATGCCTTCTTATCCACATTACAAGCCGGGGGATCCGAAACCTAACGATAAAATCATTATTCTTGAAGACACTAATCAGGATGGAAAAGCGGATAAGGAAACGATTTTTGCCGAAGGTTTACACGTTCCGGTGGGGATGGAAATCACGGAATTTGGGGTATTTGTTAGCCAAGGAACAAATTTAGTATTATTGAAAGATACGAGTGGGGATGATCGGGCAGATTCGAAGGAGGTAATTTTAAGTGGTTTTGATGACCATGATACGCACCATGAGATCTCTGCATTTGTGACAGACGAATCAGGCGCTATTTACATGGGAGAAGGGGTATTTTTGCACACAAATGTAGAAACACCCTACGGTACTGTTCGCGCAACGAATGGGGGGTTTATGCGGTATAATCCTGCTAGGCATCATTTAGAGCGGGTCGCTCAGTTGTCAATCCCTAATCCATGGGGAATCGCTTTTGACAAATGGGGTCAAAACTTTTTTGCAGAAACCTCTGGACCAGACGTTCGCTGGATGATGCCCGGGTCCACTAAAAATCGCTACGGAGAAAGAGGGCACAATTCATTTACCTTAGTGGAAGAAAAACATTTAGTTCGACCTACCTCCGGTTTAGAGTTTGTATCAAGTCGTCATTTTCCTGACAATGTGCAAGGGGATTTTCTAATCAATAATACCATTGGATTTTTGGGAATGAAGCAACACCAATTAACTGATGATGGGACCGGATATAAATCAAAGCACCGCCAAGATTTGATCGTGGGCGAAGATCGCAATTTCCGACCGGTTGACATGGAATTTGCTCCAGACGGCTCACTTTATGTGATCGACTGGCATAATATTTTGATTGGTCACATGCAGCATAGTGCCAGAGATCCTTTGCGCGATCACACCCACGGCCGTGTGTACCGCGTAACGTATCCGTCAAGGCCCTTAGTGACACCTGCCAAAGTTTATGGGGCATCTATCGATCAGTTATTGGATAATTTAAAATTGCCTGAATACAGAACGAGGTACCGGGTGCGCAGAGAATTGCGTGGCCGTAAGGCTGCCGATGTATTGCCTAAAATTACGGCATGGGTGGCTAAGCTGGATAAAAAGGATGCCGATTACGAGCACCATGTATTAGAGGCGCTGTGGGTTTCGTGGGGATTAAATAAGGTAGACCAAAAACTACTCAACCAGTTACTACAATCAAAAGATTACCATGTGCGTGCCGCAGCCGTTCGCGTCTTGCGCTACACAGGCCATCAAGTGAAAAATCAAGCGGCGCTATTAGCAAAAGCAGTGGAGGATAAACATGGCCGTGTTCGAATGGAGGCTTTTGTGGCTGCCTCTTGGTTACCTAAACAAACAGCTTTGCCCCTGTTAGCTTTGGCAAAAAAACACCCTCTAGACCCTTGGATGGACAAACCATACGAAATAGCTGTCGCTCATGCGAGTGGAGTGAACGTGGTTAAAAATAAAGAAACGGCTTTAGTTTCAACGCTAAAAGGGAAAGATTTAGACTTGTATACCGCCGGCCAAAAATTGTATTCGAAAGACGGTTATTGTACTACCTGCCATCAGACTAATGGAAAAGGACTTCCTTCGTCCGGTTTTCCTCCCTTATCTAATTCTATCTGGGTGACAGGAAATCAGGAACGCTTAATAAAATTAGTGATCAAGGGACTAATGGGGCCTATGGAATTGAATGGCGTTAAATATGCCGGTCAGGTTCCCATGACCCCATATGGAGGCTTAATGTCAGACAAAGAGATTGCCTCCGTTCTGACCTATATTCGAAATTCATTTGGGAATAAAGCCGCGCCTATCGACCCCGAAAAAGTGAAGGAAGTGCGTGCTAAAATTGCTAGCAAACAGGATTTATATAATGCCAATATGCTATTATCTGAACACCCTATCGAAAAATAATTATGAAAAAATTACTTCCTATTTTTCTTACAGTTGTACTTATTTTGTCGGCATTTGTGCCAAGTTTTTCGCGTGAACCTGACCCTATAAAAGCGAAGAAACCCCTGGTGGTATTTGTTTGTGGTGACCATGAATACTCTGGCGAGAGTACTCTTCCCTTATTAGCGGCGGTTTTGGAAAAACAATATGGCTTTCGGACGAAGGTGCTAAAATCGTTTCCAGATCAAAACGCGGAGAAAGACATACCCGGTTTAGAAATATTAGCAGAGGCAGATTTAGCCGTATTTTTTCTTCGCTGGCGCCTACTCCCAGCTGATCAAGTGGCTCACATAGAAGCCTACTTACAATCCGGAAAGCCCATCATGGGATTTAGGACAAGCACACACGCGTTTAATTATCCAAAAACAGATCCATTAGTCGCTTATAATGGCTTTGCCGAAAGAGCTTTCGGAGCCCCTCCCGGCTGGGGCGGACCCTCCCAACATACTCATTATGGTCACAATGCAAGTACGGATGCCACGGTCATTCCAGAAAAAGCAAAGCACCCGATTTTAACTGGCGTAGATCCTGCCTTTCATGTCAGGTCTTGGCTATACCGTGTTTTGCCTGATTATCCAGCGAAGGGCACGGAGTGGTTACTGATGGGCAAAGCGGTGAATCCCGATAAGACAGCAGTAGATCAACCCATCGCCTGGACATGGGAAAATCAATACAAAGGGAAAGTATTTTTTACCACGATGGGACATCCGGAGGATTTTTCAGTGGAATCTTTTCAGCGACTTATTGTCAATGCCGTCCATTGGGAATTAGGCCTGAAAGTGCCACAGACCTGGGCAGGTAAATTAGCTATTAATGTTCCTTACAGAGGAATGGTCAACTCAAAATAGTCATACAATGAAATACCCGATTGCAATGAACACGTTGGTCTATGGACCAGACATGAATGAATCCATCATCCAGCATTTAGCCTATATCAAAGAAGTGGGTTATGAAGGCGTTGAGATACCCATTTTCGTGGTAGATCAGGAATATTGGAAACCTTGGAAAGCGGAAATAGACCGCCTGGGTTTAACCGTTTTTACGGTTACTTTTTTAGGAGCGGACATGAACACCATTTCTTCGGATCCAGCCGTGCGTAAAAAAGGAGTAGATTTTCTGAAAAAGGCCGTAGACATTACCGCTTATTTAGGAGCATCCTACCTATCCGGTCCTTTTCATTCTGCATTGGCGGTGTTTTCGGGTGCAGCACCGACCCAACAAGAATTAGATTGGTCGAAGGAAAGTATGTTAGCCGTGGCGGATCATGCCAAAGAAAAAAACGTGATTCTGGGATTAGAATATTTAAATCGATTTGAAAATTATGTGGTGAGTTCCGCAGACCAACTATACAGTTTGGTGAAAGCGATTAATCATCCGAATGTCAAGATCATGTTTGATACATTTCATGCGCACATTGAAGAATTCAATACGGGTGAAGCCATGGTCCGCATTGCAGATGAGGTGGGGCATATTCAATTGTCGGAAAGCACACGTGCCACCTTGGGCGAAGGACAAGTGCATTGGGATAATGTGTTCACCCATCTGGAGAAAATGAATTACAAAGGCTGGTTGGTCGTAGAGGCATTCACTCCTTTATTGCCTGCTGCGTGTATCTGGCGCAAGAATTATACCACAGAAGCTGAATTAATCCTAAAAAGTTACCAACATATTCAAAAGCATTTAGCGAAGTAATTGCTAAACCATAAAAAAGAGGCTTCAATTTGAAGCCTCTTTTTTATGCCATCTTTATTCTTTGTGCTTTATGCTTTAAATCTATACTCTCTACTCTATTATCTCTAATCTAAATCTCTACTCTATTATCTCTAATCTCAGTCCAGCACCGCAGGTGCAGGACGACTCGTATTATACAACTCATACCAATCCTGGTGATCCATTTCAATCGCAAAAGCATCCACGATATTTTGGATGCGGTTCTGCTCCAAGGTGCCGATTAAAGGCAAGGCGCCTAATTTGATTAGCCAAGCCACGGCTACGGATTCGATATTGCTATCGTATTTCGCGGCCATTTCGTACAATTTCTTGCGCAATTTCAAGGCTTGCTCGTCTGTGCCATGTTCGATGCGACCACCAGCTAATGGCGATACCGCTAGCGGACGCATGTATTTTTGCTTGATGTAATCCACGATACCGTTATCTAATGCGCTTGTGTTTAACAAGTTCAAGTCGATGTGGTTAGAAACGATCGGGATGCTTAGGAAGGAAACTAATAACTGGTGTTGGTAAACCGAGAAGTTCGATACACCGATGTTTTTCACCTTTCCAGAGCTCTTTAATTTTTCTAAAGCCAAAGCCGTTGTTTCAATATCCGATAAGGGATCTAATTGGTCTACTAAAAAGACATCTAAATAATCCGTTTGTAAGTTGCGAAGCGAGTTTTCTACAGACGCCGTGATGTGGGCTGCTGATGTGTTTACATGTGCTACGCGGAAATCTGGTCTCGCTGGGGATGGGATGTTGACCCCACATTTAGAGAACAAAACAATGTCAGAACGCTGGATGGATTTTTTCGCTAAAAGCTCTCCAAAAGTTTTCTCTGTCGAGTATTCGCCATACCGATCCGAGTGATCAAAGGTGTTGATGCCCTTTTCTAAACAAAAATGGACGATATCGTCCATTTTCTTGTCTTCTTTTTCCCATCGCCAAAAGCCGTAAATGGCCGGTGAAACTTTGGGGCCAGCATCACTTAAATAGACTTTGTTCATGAGACGATAATTTTAGAAGCGGCTAATAAATCATCCACCAAGTGAGTTGCTTTGGTCTCTGTTCCTGCTGGCGCTAAGCGAATCGTGCGTAAGCCGGCACGCGTTCCCGCCGTAATATCGCGTTCGTGGTCGCCCACCATCCAGGAGGCATTTATATCAACCTCATATTTTGCAGCGGCTTTTTCGATCAACAAGGATCCAGGTTTGCGCGTTAAAGAATGACTGTCAAAATTCTCGTGGTAAGGGCAGAAATAGATGTCATCTAATTTCACTCCCGTTCCCTCTTGGATCGCATCGTGGATTAAATACACGTCCTCGCGTTTGTAAACGCCTTTTGCGATACCACTTTGGTTCGTAATAATAATCAACAAATACCCCGCATCTTTTAAAGCCTGTAAACCTTCTTTTACGCCGGGTGGGATCACAAAGTGTCCTAAATGGTACACGTAATCAACGCGATCTACATTTAGAACGCCATCGCGATCTAAAAAAATACACTTATTCATTCAAATTTATTTAGGCAAATAAAGCAGCTAAGCGGCTCCAAGGAATACGGCTTAAAATCAATACCAGACCAAGGCCATTTAATAACCACATGTTTTTGAATTTAGCGGCATCCGTGATAGCCTTCTTATTTTTGGCATTCACCACCGTCGCTAAAACGATGGCAATAATGTTCACCGTAACGTGCTCAACTAAGATCAAACGTGTTGCAGAATCCTTCATAGCAGCGCCAAAATCAGCAAAAGCAGCGGTCGTTACCGGACTAAGAGCCAAATAAAGCACTAAACCAATTAACAATTGGGTGTGTAATGAGATCATGTAAAACAAGCCTACTTTACGATCAGATTCCGTAAATGTTTTACCTGTTAAACCTTTGAAAATAGATAAAATTCCTAGTGCTAACACGACTAGAAACAAGATCGAGTGAATGGTAACGAAAGTTGAATACATAAGAGTGTGTTTAATTTTAGCAAAGATACAAAAAGCCTTCGTAACGTGACCTTTGTTACGTTTAATCGTCTAATTTTCTTTAACTTTGGGCACAATTTAACCGATTATATGCCCAATCCCAGTAAGTTAACGGCCATGGTGAATGCCCGTTGTCCGCATTGCCACGAAGGTCGTTTATTCAAATACAAGTGGTGGAATGTCTTTAATTTCGCCCAAATGCATGAGAATTGTCCATCATGTGGCGTTAAATATGAAGTAGAACCTGGGTTTTTTTATGGAGCTATGTATATTTCTTATGCGTTCTCGGTGGGAATTATGTTAGTAGGCGGTATTTTGGTCTATAATTTCCTAAACGATCCACCTGCCATGGGCTATGTCGTACCTATCACCACCGTTTCTTTATTGCTAGTACCCTATAATTTTAGGACAGCTCGCGTATTATTTATACATTGGTTCTCCGGTTTAAATTACGATCCAAGCGCTGCTGCTAAGCATGAAAATTCTTGATTATTACATTTTAAAGAAGTTTCTGAAGACCTACGTTTTCGCTGTTTTCATCATCGTTTTAATTGTGATGGTGATCGACTACACGGAGAAAATCGACGATTTCATCCGAAAGCAGGCTCCTTTTAGAGAAATCCTTTTTGATTATTATTTGAATTTCATTCCTTATTGGGCCTCCTATATCAGTCCACTGATGGTCTTTATTGCGACCGTTTTCTTTACAGCAAATCTCGCAGCGAAGACGGAAATTATCGCGATTCTGAGTTCAGGAGTAAGCTTTACCCGCTTAATGCGCCCATACCTGATTGGTTCTGGAATCTTAGCGGTGGGCACATTCATTATGATAGGTTGGATTGTGCCAAATGCAAACAAGATTCGAGTTCCGTTTGAACACAAATACATCAATAATACCTACTATTTCGATAAGCGAGACGTACACATTAAGATTGCCCCCGATGTGTATGCCTACATAGAGACCTATGATAATACGACGAATACGGGTTATCGCTTCAGTTTAGAGCGAATCAAAGGAACTGAAATTCAACAAAAACTAATGTCAGATCGGATAACATGGGACTCCACTTCGGGGAAGTGGACGATACACGATTACCGCATTCGGACGACAGGAGCTACTACTTTGAAATTTGGGAAGATGATCGATACGACGCTTAATTTATTCCCTAAAGACTTCAAGAACAAGCATTTATTACACGAAACCTTTACTTTGCCAGAGCTGAATCGTCACATTGATTTAGTGGAATCACGAGGTGCTGATGGAATCGAAGTCTTTCAAATCGAGAAATACCTTCGCTTCGCCAATCCATTTTCGGTGATGATATTAACGATTATTGGCTTCCTGGTTTCGGCTCGGAAAGCACGTGGCGGTGTCGGGTTTCAGATTGCACTTGGATTTAGTTTGGCCTTCATTTACATTCTCTTCTTTATGATGAGCAAGGGAATCGCAGAAGGTGGAGGTATGCCTCCATTGTTAGCGGTCTGGCTGCCTAATCTTGTGTTCTCCGCTGTGGGTGTAGGACTTTATTATACGATTCCGCGCTAAAGATGAGACAGGCTCCTCGGCTTCTCGATTATTTTAAGATACATTTTATTGTCATTTTGTATGCATTTACCGCTATTTTAGGTAATGCAACCGAGGCAAATGCCCTCACAATTGTATTCTTTCGCTGCGTCATTGCGGCAGCTGGATTAGGCCTTATTCTTGCGGCTTCTAAGCAATCCTTTCAAGTTCCTTCCTCGGTTTTAAAGATCTGGCTTTTGAATGGCGTGTTTGTTTCGATGCACTGGCTTTTGTTTTTTGGGGCTGCCAAAGTCTCCACCGTTGCCATGTGCCTCGCCGGTCTTTCTACTCAGACTTTTTGGACCTCCATTCTAGAGCCCATCGCGAAGAAAAAGCCCATCGCGAAAATCGAAGTCTTTCTCGGAATTATAGTCGTCATTGCTTTGGGCATCATTTTCTCTGTGGAACCGGGGCAATGGATCGGTTTGGCAATGGGTATTGGGGCCGGGTTTTTCGGGGCCTTATTCTCCGTGATTAATGGCAATTATACCCACACGCATGACCCTAAATTGATCACGGTTTATGAGATGATGGCAGCCGGATTTATCACCGGTGCAGTCTGGTTGAGTGGTTTAATAGGGGGTTCTCCCGGATTTGTTCCGATAGGGCTTGATTGGCTCTGGATTGGCATTTTAGCCGTAGTTTGTACCGTCTATGCTTATACCGAGACTATCCATTTATATAAAGTTTTCTCCGTCTTTTCGATCAATCTTGTGATCACGCTTGAGCCCGTTTATGGAATTTTATTGGCAGTCTTTATTTTTGGCCAAAAAGAAGTCATGCAACCCGCTTTCTACTGGGGCACTTCCTTGTTGGTGCTGACGGTGATGGTGCATCCTTTTTTGTCGCGGACGCACAAAGAATAAAGCATAAAGCACAAAGAATAAAGTTTGAATCCCCTTTGGGGATGCATTCGTGAAATATTTCTTCTATACTTCGCGAAGCGAAACCATCTTTATACTTTGTGCTTTATTCTTTATGCCCTAAAAGTTATGCTTTCACTTCCTCTCCAATCAGGATAACCGGGTAGATTTCCAGTTTTTTTTCTTTTATATTTAGTCGTTCATGGACCTGCGGACTCTTTTCCTCCGGACTGTCTACTGAATGATTTAAATCTTTTAAACTATGAAAAAATATAACGTTGCGATTGTCGGGCTTGGTTTCGGCGCAGAATTTATTCCCATTTATTTGAAGCATCCGTTGGCGAATATGTATGCGATTTGTCAAAGAAATGAGCAAAAACTTAACTCCATCGGGGATGCTTATGGGATACAGACGCGCTACACGGATTTTGAGAAGCTAATCCAAGACCCGAATGTGGATGTCGTTCACATCAATTCTCCTATTCACTTGCACGCGGAACAAACGCTTAAAGCGCTGAATGCAGGCAAACACGTGGCTTGTACGGTGCCTATGGCGACGACCGTGGAGGAATGTAAAACGATCGTGGAGGCGAGCAAGCGTATGGGTAAGAAATATATGATGATGGAGACCGTGGTGTATGCGCGCGAGTTTTTATATATCAAAGAATTATACGAAAAGGGCGAGCTAGGCAAGATTCAATTCTTGAAAGCATCGCACCAACAAGATATGGACGGATGGCCGGATTATTGGCCAGGATTGCCTCCTATGCACTATGCAACACACTGCGTAGGTCCGGTGGCCGGATTGTTGCGTTTAGAGGCAGAGTATGTTTCTTGCTTCGGTTCGGGTACGATTCGCGAAGAATTAATCCAGCATTATAACTCGCCATTTGCGGTGGAATCAGCGCACATTAAGTTCCGTGATTCGGATTTGAGCGCGATGGTTTACCGTTCGCTTTTCGATGTGGCACGTCAATACCGCGAGAGTTTTGAGGTCTATGGATCGAAAAAATCAGTGGAATGGCCTTTAATCGAGGGGGAAGAATTAGTGGTGCATACGGCGAAAAAACCGGAGCCAGAGATTCCATCTAAGGTGCCTACGCCGGATTTCGCGCATTATTTGCCAGAAGAAATTCAACGTTTCACCACGAAAGGCGTGTATGATGAGGAGGATAACACCCACCTTTCGTTTACCCAAGGGGGTGGACACGGTGGGTCACACCCGCATTTAGTCAACGAATTCTTGCAGGCATTGGCCGCAGATCGCGATCCATTCCCGAATGCACCGCAGTCTGCTAACTGGACTTCGGTAGGTATATTAGCTCACGAATCTGCTCTTCAAGGCGGAAAAATTATCGAAATCCCTAAATTCTAAGCCATGCGTTTTCTCTTATTTGCTGCGGCACTCTTGTTTCAATTTTTGGTTTCGGCTGCTCCTGGTAGACGTCTCGAATTATTGTTTTTAGGCGATAAAGGCCACCACAAACCCTTTGATAGGTATCCTGCGCTACAATCTGCTGTAGGAATCAAGGGGATGAATATCACTTACACGGAGTCCTTGAAGGATTTGAATGAGGCCTATTTGAATAAATTCGATGCCTTGGTGATTTATGCGAACCACGATTCGATCGCGGCACCGCAGGAGAAAGCGCTCTTGAATTATGTGGCTTCGGGTCACGGTTTGGTGGCGATTCACTGTGCTTCGTTCAACTTCCGCAATTCGAAGGAATTTGTGAAGATGGTAGGCGGTCAGTTTTGGCGCCACGGGATGGATTCGATTCGCGTGAAAAACGAAGCGAATACCTACGTGAAGATTAAGACAGTCGATGAGACGTATTTGCATAGCCAATTGCAGCCGGATAACCAGATTTGGCAATCTAGAATTCTAGGACCAGAGCAGGCCAAAGATAAGCCCGGTGCCACCACCGAACCCTATACTTGGACGCGTACCTACGGAAAAGGAAATGTATTTTACACTGCCTATGGACACGACGAGCGCACGTGGGAGACCGAAGGATTTCAAGATCTAGTGACGCAAGGGATTTTGCACGCGGTAGGGGCAGAAAAAAGAGCTTTATTAACGGCATTGAACATTCCGGTGTTGAAATACCGCGAAGCGAAATTGCCTAACTACGAGAAACGAGACGGTGCTCAGTTGCAGCAATTACCTTTAAGCCCAGAGGAATCGGTGAAGTTTATTCAAGTTCCAGTAGACTTTAATTTGCAAGTTTTCGCCTCAGAACCAAATGTGATGCACCCGATCGCAATGGCTTGGGATGAGCGCGGACGTTTATACGTATTAATTACGAAAGACTATCCAAACGAGCGTAAAGAAACAGGCGGAAGTGATTATATCTTATTGTGCGAAGACACGAACAAGGATGGCAAGGCTGATAAATTCACGAAATGGGCCGATGGCCTGAGCATTCCTACCGGAATGGTCTTCGCGAATGGCGGTTTGATTATTTCGCAAGCGCCGCACATGATCTTGTTGAAAGATACGAATGGCGATGATGTGGCAGATGAGAAGAAGATTTTGTTCACCGGTTTTGGAACAGGTGATACCCATGCTGGACCCTCGAATTTGCACTATGGATTCGATAACTGGATCTGGGGTAGTGTGGGTTATTCGGGTTATAAGGGCAAAGTGGGCGCAGATTCGCTTCAATTTGCGCAGGCATTCTTCCGCTTCAAGCCAGATGGTTCGAAGATGGAGCACATGACAACGACTTCGAATAATACCTGGGGCTTCGACTTTAACGAGGCCGGTGATGTCTTTGGTTCAACGGCAAATAACGCACATGGCTGGTATATGGCCATTCCGCACCGCAATATTTGGCATGCACCTATGACCTTGAATGGGTCCAAAAATACGGATACCCACAAGGACATGCGGACGATCACGAAGAAAGTGCGTCAGGTGGATGTTTTTGGTGGATTTACCGCTGCGGCTGGACATAATTTCTATTCCGCTCGTTCGTTCCCTAAAGAATATTGGAACCAAATCGCGTTCGTTTCAGAACCGACGGGTCACGTGATTCACCAAAACCGCCAGGTTCCAAAGGGCTCCGATTTTAACGACAAAGAAGCCTTCAATTTCCTTGCTGGAGCAGACGAATGGGTATCTCCCGTTTTCGCGCAGGTGGGTCCGGATGGAGCTGTTTGGGTAGCGGACTGGTATTCCTACATCATCCAGCACAACCCGACGCCCCAAGGATTCAAGAATGGCGGAGGTAATGCCTATGACACGGATTTACGGGATTTTACCCACGGTCGTATTTACCGTGTGGGCTATAATAAAGCGCCAGAATACACGCCAGTTTCTTTGAAAACGCCGGCGGAATGTGTGGCGGCATTGAGTAATTCGAACTTGTTTTGGCGTTTACAGGCGCAGCGTTTATTAGTGGAACGCGGAAATAAGGATGTGGTTCCGGCTTTGGTAGCGCTTTTAGGTTCTGCCAAAACCGATGAAATCGGTCTCGCTCCAGGTGCCATCCACGCGCTTAGAACCTTAGAAGGCCTTGGCGTTTTACCCATGGATGCTTTAGCTCGTGCAATGAAACATACATCAGCGGCGGTACGTAAGCAAGCGGTTCAGGTATTGCCTCGCACGGCGGCTTCTGCGAAGTTGATTTTGGACCAAAAAATGCTGAACGACAAAGACTCCTTAGTCGTATTACATTCCATTTTGGCTTTAATCGAATCTCCGTCATCTCCAGCGGTAGAAGCGGCGATGGCGCGTAAAATCGCAGTTTCACAGAAAACAACAGACCGCTGGATCCCAGATGCTTTAGCAGCTTATGTCATGGCCGGTGGTCCTGCACGTCGTGCGGCATTCATCGCGAAACAAGGTGCTCAATCAAGCGCGGTGGTAGCAGAGAAATTAGCGAAAGAAGCGAAAAACCCATCGACAGCCGGCACGGAATCAGGCCTCGACTTAGTCGTGGAAGATGTTCAAATCAAAGGCGGAAACTTCCGCTTACGTGAAGGCGCTAGTTTCGTGATCCGCGTGAAAAACAGAGGCGACAAAGCCTTGCCCAAAGGCACCCCACTTCCTTTAACCGTCAAAATCGAAGGCATGGGTCGTCGTACCGATTTGGAATCCTACACGTTTACAGACGGAGCGGCTCCAGGCGAAACAGTTTCCGTCGTGAAAAATAACAATGGTCCTTGGACAGGAAACCTAGGCTGGTCAGCAGACGAAGCGGGCAATTATGTCATGGAAATTGCCTTAGATACGAAAGCCGTATTAGGCGAATCGAATCGCAACAACAATATTTTCAGACAACCCATCGTGGTTTCCTTACCTGCCGATTTAGGTTCTTACATCGTAGAGAAATCGTTCCGCGGAATGACCTCGGATGATTCAGCGAATGATATTGTCGCTTTATTGCGTTCGATCCAACAACCAGCTAGCCCTACGATGGGTGCTGCCTTGAAAGGTGCTTCAGCGACTTGGAATGCGAAACGTGCAGCAGAATTATCAGCTGAAAATACGGACTTCCTAAAAGGCTTAGGTAAGCAATTACGTCCGCAGGATGTGGAGGCATATGAGCGTTTAGCCGGTCTTTGGAAAGTAGAAATACCCACAGCCGAAGTGAAAGGAGTAGTCGTGAAACGCACGATTATGACGATCAAAGAAGCGATGAAATACAGCCCGGCGGAATTCACGGTGCCAGCCGGAGCTACGGTCGAATTGATTTTTGAAAACGTCGATGCGATGCAACATAACTGGGTTTTAGGCGCTTTAGGCAGCCAAGAGAAAATCGGTTTAGCCGCGGACAAAATGATCACGGCGGCTGATGGAGCAGCTAAAAACTACATTCCTGCGATGCCAGAAGTGTTAGCTTATACTCCATTAGTGGAATCTGATGGCCGCGTAAAAGTGGTCTTCAAAGCACCAAGTGTTCCAGGCAATTATCCATTCTTGTGTACGTTCCCAGGTCACTGGAGGATTATGAATGGCATTATGAAAGTTAATTAAAGCGAAAGCTTTAATTAACTTTCATAATGCTTAAAGCACAAAGAACAAAGCAAAAAGCACAAAGTTGGTTGTTGCTGCGCAACGATTCGTTAAATGTTTTTTACATAGTCCGAAGGACGACGAAATTCAATCAATATCTATTCTTTGTGCTTTATTCTTTGTGCTTTATATTTAGCTTTGCAGCATGAAATTTGACATAAGCCACACGGATCCTAGCTCGAAGGCGCGCGCAGGGGAAATCACCACAGATCACGGGACGATTCAAACACCCATTTTCATGCCTGTAGGCACTGCGGGAACCGTAAAGGGCGTTCACATTTCAGAATTAACCGATCCTATTAAAGCCCAAATTATCCTGGGGAACACCTACCATTTGTACTTGCGTCCGGGTTTAGAGGTGATCAAAAAGGCGGGAGGATTGCATAAATTCAATGGCTGGCAAGGACCTATTTTAACCGACTCGGGAGGATATCAAGTGTATTCTTTGGCAGGAACCGGACGAAAAATTCAGGAAGAAGGGGTCAAATTCAAATCACATATCGACGGAAGTATCCACTATTTCACGCCGGAAGGGGTGATGGATATTCAGCGCACGATCGGGGCGGATATTATCATGGCTTTTGATGAATGCACGCCGTATCCTTGTACCTACGAATATGCGCGTAAATCGATGGATATGACGCACCGTTGGTTAGATCGTTGCATCAAGCGTTTTGACGAAACAGATCCTAAATACGGCTATAATCAAACCTTATTTCCCATTGTACAGGGAAGTGTTTACTCCGATTTACGCAAGGTTTCGGCGGAATACATCGCATCTAAAGGTGCTTTCGGAAACGCCATAGGAGGCTTATCGGTGGGCGAGCCAGTCGAAGATATGTACGCGATGGCGGATGAGGTGACGGATATTTTGCCCAAAGACAAACCACGTTACCTGATGGGAGTGGGGACTCCGGCGAATATTTTGGAGGGAATTGCACTCGGAATCGATATGTTCGATTGCGTGATGCCTACGAGAAATGCCCGCAACGGGATGATTTTTACCACGCAAGGAATTATCAATATCAAGAATAAAAAATGGGAATCAGACTTCTCAGTCATCGATCCGCATTTTGTGAATGAGGTACACGGCCAATACACAAAGTCTTATCTACGACATCTAGTTAGATGTGAAGAAATGCTGGGTGCGATGATTGCAAGTGTGTGTAACCTACGCTTCTATCTGTGGATGGTGGGAGAGGCACGCAAGGAAATTCAAGCGGGAACTTTTACGGCTTGGAAAAACCGAATGATCCCGCAATTTATGCACCGATTGTAATAAGGGTTGCGCGCGCCAAATGCGTGCGGCGAATTATCACGGAATAGGCAATACCTTACTTTCTTTGAATGAAGACAAGATCACCATCGTCGAAGTGGAAGCCACTTCTTCGATTTCGTTGATTTTTTCGAGCATTAATTTCTGATAAGTTGAAATATCTTTAGAAATTATTTTCAACATAAAATCGCCAGAACCCGTCACATGGTGGCACTCGATTACCTCTGGAATTTGGTTCACTTGTTTCACGAAAGACTCCGTCACTTGCTTTTTATGGCCTGTCAAAGTCACGGTAACAAAAGTGCTCACTCCCAAGCCCACTTTTTCTCTATCCACTTGAGCGTGATAGCTTTGGATAATTCCCAAGGTCTCTAATTTCTTCACTCGCTCTAAAGTGGGAGCGGGAGAAAGTCCAATTTCTTTAGATAATTGGGCGTTTGTGATCTTCGCATTTTGCTGAAGAATCTCCAGTAATTTGTGGTCTGTTTGGTCGAGTTTGTTGATGCTCATATTTTTTTCGAAAGCATAAATTTAGAGAATATTTTCACTAAAATTTTATTTCTACTTGCATAATTCAATAGGAGGGCTTATTTTTGCATCCACAAAACGCGAAAGTAGCTCAGCTGGTAGAGCGCGACCTTGCCAAGGTCGAGGTCGCGGGTTCGAACCCCGTCTTTCGCTCGAAACGAAAAAGCACCATCGGTGCTTTTAGTTTTACTAGGACGCTTGGGTGGTGGAACTGGTAGACACGCGGGACTTAAAATCCCGTGAGCCGTAACGCTCGTGTGGGTTCGATTCCCATCCCAAGTACAATTCAAGCGTCTGAAAAAGCCTTCCTTCGGGAAGGCTTTTTTGTTTTTAAACCCTTCTTAAATTCCAGTTCGGTTAGCAACGCAGTTAAATTTTTGTACATTGCCATTAACTCATTGTTCTAATAAAAAATATGCTTCCTGCCATTAGCCTTGTCGGGTTTTTAAGCGCTTTTCTCCTCCTACATTTTACCGATCGTGTTAATGTGGCGAATCGTTATTTGGCCTATCATTTTATATTGAATAGTTTATTTAGTTTTGCGCATTGGTCGTCTATTGTTTCGGATAATGAAACATTACGCGCGATTTCGGCCATTCATTATTTTCCCTTTTATTTACTGAATACACCTTTTTTGTATTTCTATGTTCGAGCCATTTTAACGGAGAATAAAATTATTCGAGGGTTGGATTATCTACATTTCATCCCTTTTTTTATAATATTGCTTAATATTTTGCCCTATACTTTCCATTCTTGGGCGTTTAAGTTAGATCTAGCAGAAAGGATTCATCATAATTCCCGTATCATCTACCAGGTATATTTTCCGTTAGTCCCCTTTTCATTTTATTTCATCTCGCGTTCGGTGGTATCGTTTTGCTATATGGTGTTCGCAGCAGCAATTTTATTTAGATCTATTCAGGAGGGAAAGTTGAAATCTTCTGTCGTATTAAGGAAGTGGTTACAGGTATATCTGATTTTGGGATTAATCTTTAATATAAGTTTGATTGCACTAAGTACCCATTCCTATTTTGCGAATGACTTTATGATTGTATTAGATGAGCAGGGTAGAGGAAGATCTGTTGCTAGTATTATTATGTTTGGATTGATGGTATCTATCTATTTTTTCCCATCTGTATTATATGGTTTAGAAGGAAAATCGGGCGCGAGTTTGTTAGCTGTGGTGAAATTAAACGAGGAAATAGCTACTAATGCGAAGACATTTGAACTCAGTAAAATAAGGGTTAAACGAGTGGAAAAGCTGCTCAATGAATATGTTTTAGAGAAGAAGTATTTAGTCCCTGGATTCGCGATGTCGGATTTAGTTAAAGATCTTGCTACGCCAGAACATGTATTAACCTATTACTTTAATAATTACAAAGGCATTACTTTTCTAAAGTGGAAAAATCAGCTTCGCATCGAAGAGGCAGTCATGCTTTTAAAAGCGGGTAAAGCAGAAACTAATACCTTAGAAAGTGTAGGCAAGGCTTGTGGATACAAATCTCGCTCTAATTTTATCCAAGCATTTAAAACGCAAACGGGGGAATCACCTTCGGTCTATTTAAAAAAGCTTTCCTAGTGATTTGATTCAATTCGGCGAATCGAAACAAGTCGAATGTTCTAAAAATTCTTTTCCGAACTCCATTGAACTAATATTGATCTTCAAGGTTTAATTCTGTTCTATGAGATTAATTTTTACCCTCCTTTTTACCCTATTTTTACTTTCGGCACTACAAGCGCAAACCTGGAATTTCGAAGCCGGCAATAACATCACCCGTTATGTTTTTACGAATTCTGCTGGAAACAATCCTGACTTTTTAAAGTCTAGTTCTGGTCTTCATTTAGCTTTGTCCCGTGAGAATAAATTTTCGAGAATATTCGTGTATGATTTGGGTTTGACCTATAATCAATACAATAATTTGGGCGATGTACAGAACGTCCCTTTTTCTTATCAAGCTGATTTTATGGGCTTAACTGCTGGCATCGGGCCCTCTTACACGGGTCTAAAAGGTTTGACCGTTTCTGCCAAAGCTTCAGCAGCCGTCCAAACCCTTATTAACGGTACTCAGTTTCTACAAAACCGCTACCTGGATTTAGCGGATGATGATCAATTTAGTGGCCTTAAGTTTTTGGTAGGTTTTACCTTATCGATCACTAAGAAAGTCAACGATCAGATGGCCGTATACACGTCATTCCAGCACTTAGATACAAACACCTTCGGTTCATCGACGCTGAATTTTGTTCCATCTACTTTTAGTTTTGGCCTTAAAATAGGCATGAAATAATCCTTCATTTATCTGTTCTATTACCATGAAAAAATTACTATTATTTTTATTTTTACTTATATCTGTCATAGTAAATGCCCAGAAGGGGATTTCTTATCAAGCAGTTATTTTAGCCCCGGCTTCTATTGAATTGCCAGGTTCTGATATCACAGGACAACCTTTAGTTAATGGGAATGTCTCTGTGAAATTCGTTATTGTTTCTGGCAGCAACATTCAATTCGAAGAGGTGCAACAAACTAAAACAGATGCGTATGGTCTAGTGAACTTAACGATTGGTTCGGTAGCAAGTATGGCATTTAATGCGATGAGCTGGGACGCAAATCAAAAGTCTTTGCAAGTATTTGTTAGCTTCAATAATGGAGCCTCTTATACCAAGGTGTCTGACCAAAAATTAACCTATACTCCTTATGCACTATTCGCAGAAACGGCAGGTAAATTAAGTACGACGTTAGGGATTACAGGAGGAGGAACTGGAGCAACAACGGCTGTAGGAGCGAGAGCTAACCTAGGTTTAGGGAATGTGGATAATACCGCAGATGCTGATAAACCAATTTCTGCGGCAACACAGGCGGCTTTGAGCTTGAAAGCGAATGTGGCAGATGTGAATGCGGCGTTAGATTTAAAAGCAAGTGCTGTGATGTTAGCAGCTCACATGGCGATCACTGTCGATACAAATATGTTAGCGACAAAAGCAGCTTTGACCGATTTGAATAATTATGCGTTGATTGCTTCGCCTACGTTTACGGGTACCGTTTCAGGTATTACGAAATCAATGGTCGGATTAGGTGCTGTGGATAATACTTCGGATGTTTCTAAGCCTATATCAACAGCTACGCAAGCAGCGTTGAATTTAAAGGCAGATGCTGCTAATGTAGGTAATTTATTAGCCTCCAAAGCACCAATTGTTTCCCCTGCTTTATCAGGATCACCTACTGCACCCACAGCAAGTCCAGGAACAAACTCAACACAAATTGCAACAACTGCGTACACGGATGCTGCGGTATCAGTAGCGATGGCAGCCTCTGGCGTAGCTGACAATTCAGTCACGACCGTTAAAATTGCTAACGGGGCTGTAACGGATGCCAAAATAGCTTCAATTTCAGGATCAAAAATTACTGGGATTATTCCTGTAACGAATGGAGGAACGGGCCAAACCACTGTGGCAGGAGTCCTCTCCACTCTTGGATTTACTAGCAACAACATCGCGATTGGCTCTCAAGCTGGAACTCCGAATCAAGGCGTTAATAAGAATACCGTAGCCATTGGTGGAGGCGCAGGAAGAGGGAATCAAGGTCAAAGTTCGATCGCTATTGGTTATGTTTCTGGAGACCAAAATCAAGGGGCAAATAGTATTTCAATAGGTGGTAACGCGGCCCAAGCAAATCAAGCAGGCGAATCAGTGGCTATTGGATATGCTGCCGGTCAAAATAACCAAGGGACTGGTGCCATCGCTATCGGTACTTTTGCAGGCCAAAGCAACCAAGCAGCAAATAGTATCGCCTTGAACGCAGCAGGCAGTAGTAGCCCGTTGAATCCGAGTAATGCTGGATTTTATGTGAATCCCATTCGTAGTGCATCCGCAACTTCTTCTTTGTTGTATTATAACGCAGGCACGAAAGAAGTGACTACCTCGACAGGAGGATTTGTTGATTTAACAACAGCTCAAACAATAGCTGGAGATAAAACCTTTAGTTCTGATCTTGTTGTAAATGGTGTAAAAATCGGTCGAGGTTTAGGTAATAATGATCAAAATGTAGCGATTGGAGCTGATGCTTTAGCTTCAGGAACAGGAACAAGAAATACAGCTGTAGGTTACGGTGCAATGCGACAATACAGTGGCACATCCTTTGACAATAATACAAGTTTGGGATATTTTAATATGCTTGGATTAACAACAGGAGGCGCTAATACTTCTATGGGAGGAGAGACTATGTTTGCCGTTGGATCCGGTGCAAATAATACGGCTATTGGAAATCATACCTTGATGAATGCGACTACTAGCGGTAATACTGTTTTAGGTGCTGATGCAGGTAATACAATTACATCAGGTTCACTTAATACCATTATTGGATTTCAAGCAAATGTGGGAACCAATAGTTTATATAATGCCACCGCTATTGGTTATGGAGCAGTTGTTACAGCAAATGATGCGATTCAATTAGGAAATGCATCTATTTCAAATGTGAAGACGAGCGGAACAATAACGGCAGGGACTGTTACTTATCCTAATACTAATGGTACTCCAGGTCAAGTATTAACCGCAAATTCGAATGGGACATCTTCTTGGCAGTCAATAGCCACAAAGACGTATGATGATTGGCCTTTTATTGCTGCCGGAGATTTATATCAATATTCGGGATATATCATATCGACACAACATACGGGTATGCCTAATATTCCAGATAATTTGCCTGATGGATTTACATTGACAATTTGTAATTATAGTAATGGTACTTGGACGTCTAACACCCCCGCAACTACTTTATACTACACTAGTACTAGTGGTAATGGCGGTGTTTCAACTTTTTCGATTAACCCAGGCGCGGCTGTGAATATGTATGTTATTACAACTGCTGGCCAAAAAAGATACTACATAAAATAAAACGAAAATAACTTATAGGTCCCCAGCTAACAACTGGGGATTTTTTTTGCTCCTTTCTAAACTTATTCGAACTTCCCCCTTGCGCTCTTAAGAATCCTAGTACCTTTGTTATCAACAAATTACCATCAATTTATATTCGTATTGCTTCTTAACCACTAATAAGCAATCTGTTCATTATTTAAAGATTGCTTATGAAAAGTTATTTCTGGCTCGCAGCCTTGCTGTGCTGTATCCATTTTGCACACGCGCAAACTCCACTCAAGACCATTAATTACCAAGCGATTATCGTCGACACTTCCGCTATTCAGTCGCCGGGCGGTGCCATTCAGGCGCAATTGTATTTGAAAAAAGACGTTTGGGTGAAGTTTGGAATATATTCTGGAGTGGCTTTGCTATTTGAGGAGTTGCATAAGACGAAGACGGATGCGTATGGATTAATAAATTTAGAGATTGGTGCGGGGGAAAATACGGTAGTGAGTGGGACTTTTGCTGAATTAAATTGGGGTAGTTTAGCGCATAAATTAGTGACGAAGGTAAGTTTTGATGCAGGGCTCAACTACATTGAAATTAGTGATCGCGGTTTTAATTATTTGCCCTATGCCCATTTTTCAGAGGAGGCAGGAAAGTTGAGCGGAATCTTGTCGCTGACCGCTGGAGGTACGGGAGCTAAAACGGCTGAGGCCTCACGCGAGAATTTAGGATTAGGCAAGGTTGATAATACGGCGGATACGGATAAGCCGGTGTCTGGCTTGGTTTTGGCACAATTAAACGGGAAGGAATCCCTCTCGAATAAATCTACTTCATTTATAAGCGATTCTGCTTCGATTGAAAAATACCCTAGCGTGAATGCGGTGAAGAGGTATTTGGAAAGTTATTTTGCCAAAGATACCGTCGCTAGCAAAGCAAGCTCAGCAAGTTTAGCGGCTAAGGCCACCTTATTAGAAACACCGCGCACCATTAATGGGGTACCTTTTGATGGATCCTCGAATATTTCAATTGCGCTAGATTCCCTTAATGGCATTTTATCCTTAACTAAGGGAGGAACGGGGGCTACGACCGCAGCTGCAGCGCGGACTAATTTAGGGCTTCGGATCGGACTAGATGTGCAGACTCCATTAGTCGCTGGAGTGGATTACCAGGTTCCCTTATCAGCCGGCTCTGGTATTTCACTCACGGGAAACACGATCCAAGCGAGCGACTTAACGACTTCTAACTTGTCTGCCACAGCGAGTATCACCAATGGGCAATTAGCGAATCACCAACTAACGTTAGGATCTACCACCACCGTTTTAGGAGGGACCTACACCAGTATGTCTGGATTTAGCTCCATAAGCGCAACGAGTTTTGTAGGAGAATTAACGGGAAATGCGAGTACGGCCATGTCTGCTTTAACGGCAAACACAGCGTCCACCGCCACGAGCGCCACATTTGCTACCAATGCTTCCATCCTTTCAACCCCTCAAACTATCTTCGGATATCCCTTCGACGGAAGCGCCGCGATTACAGGAGTCATTTCCCCTACCTTTGGAGGAACGGGAATGGATAATGGCACTAAAACAATCACCCTAGGAGGGGACCTAGTGACCTTCGGGAATTATACCACGACGATAAACACCACGGGCATCACGAACATTACGCTTCCCACCTCGGGTACGATGGCCACGCTTGCTGGCACGGAAACGCTCACGAACAAGACCTTTGTGAATTCGAGTTTAAGCGGAACCTTAACGCTAGGCGGTACGACATTTCCATCCGACCCGGGTGCCACAGGGCAGGTCCTGAGTTTAACTTCCTCCGGAGTGGCAAGTTGGACGAGCGCCTTGAGAGATGGTTTTGACGAGACCACCGCCACCGGTTCTACGGGAAATTTAGTCGCGGTAACAGCTGGTCAAACGAATTTTACGTTGACGCAAACGCCCACGGCGACCACTAAGCTGAAGATGTTCGTGAATGGTATTTTGATTAGCCAAAACGCCTACAGCTACAAGACCACGAGTGCCTTTACGACGACGGCTACAGCGCCTACGCCTTTTTTGACCTATGTAACCGCAAACAATGGCTCCTACGTCATTGCCCTCGGAGATCGCATTCAATTTGTTTATTCGTACTAGGATGAAGAAGCTATTCATTCTATTCGTATTTTTTGCGGGGCAACTATATGCCCAAAACAGCAATCTTTCCATCGTTTCAGGCGCCACGAGTGGAGGAACCTGGTCGCCTGCGCTTTCGAGCGGAGACACAAATACAACGTATGTTTTTACTCCTTCAGCGAATGACGCGAATATAAGTGCATCCGATCTAGATCTTATTTTGCGGAGTCGGTATAGCGGCGCTACGGTTAATACGGCCTGTGTTTCTTGTACCCAATCGGGAACCGTCCAGGTGAATACACCGATAGAAACTTGGAATGATCACGGTCCTAATTATAATAAGTTATTGACATTCAATGCTAATTCCGATGCCCACATTTTGTTTCCTATCTCCTTGCGCATTGCTACGGATGCTTTTGGAGACAAAGGAATTTTAACTTTATACGTGAATACGGCAGGGAATATTTACGTGAATGCAGCGATAAATACGAACATTCCTCTTTCTCGAAGTTCGAATATTCCACTGACGAATGGAGGAAGTGTGTATCTGAATTCAACGGCAGGTTCGGTTTTTGTCAACGCGGCTATCAATACGAATGGGGCGGTTAGTATGACGAATCCTTCGTCTTATTCAGGAGTGGGGGGGACTATTTCCATCACAGGCGCTGGTGGAATAAGTGTCTATAACACGCTAACTTCAATAGGGAGAACGTATGGTAATTTAACATTTAGTACAGAAAATAATGTGGTAACTACGGGTAATGGGGTTAATGATGGAATCACGCGCTTGATGACAGGACGTACGCTTTCCAAATCTGGAGCAGGAACGCTTAAGATCAGTGCGGCGAATTATGTTTCGGACACGTATATGTATGGAGGAATTTTACAAATAGGGATAGCTGGCGCCATTCCATCCTACTGTACAGTCAATTTTTCTGGAGGCCATCTGAATGATGGAGGCTATAATTCTACGTTAGGATCTTTGACTGTGTATAATAATGCTACGATTACCTTAGGAAATACAGCTCATGAGTTGAAATTCACGAATGTAGGTTCGTTAGCAGCTAATACCATGTTGACTTTTGTTATGGCTGATGGCTCGGTGGCGGATTTAGGTTTGAATACGTATGGGGCATTTATAGGAACATCCACCTCTTTTGTTAATCTATTTGGCAAAAAGCAAAGTACACTCATAGGTGGATTAAGCCGTTTCGGTACGGTAGTTTCCGCTAATATAGGTGCGCCTGGGAGTCCAGTACGTATTTTTATGGGCTACAACTTAAGCACGTCTCAAAAAGCCCAAGTCCAATTCTACAACACTAGTCTCGCGAAATACTATACCATAACTCAAAAGCCCGTGGCTGTCACGAATGGCGAAATGTTACCATTGGCGGCTAAATAAATTTTCTGATTTTCATCATTTTGCAAGTAGGTTCGTTTTTTTTCTCCGGCACAGTCTTACCTTTGCGACGTGAAACGCATCGTCGCTCTTTTATTGTTCCTTGCTATGCAGGTTCCCTTGATGAATCAATGGGGTGCTGTGGCATACTACCGCATTAATCGCGACTACATTGCAGAAAACCTTTGTGTGAACC
>JBILCC010000015.1:0-24097 GCA_044353355.1 Aquirufa sp. | reverse complement strand
AATGGGTGATTTGCATCTAAAGTTACATGAGAATCTGTTAAGTCAGTGATAACTACCTCTACCACATGACCACCATCTTGGTGCATGGATAAGGACCCCCCTAATTCTAATTCGATGTGAGCAGGTATTTGAGATCGTTCTAACGTTACGGTATTTTCTGGAGAATGCTCTCCATAGGCCTCAGCAGCTGGTATAACCACCGTTTTTTTCTCACCAATAGTCATTCCTGTTACGCCATCATCAAAACCTTTGATGACCATACCTGAACCTAATTGAAATTCAAGGGGAGTTCTTCCTACAGAAGAGTCAAAAATAGAACCGTCGGTATGTTTACCTGTGTAGTGTACGGCAACCTTGTCGCCGGTTTTTGCAATAGACATATTGAATCGTTATAAATTAAAAAATAAGCTACAAATAACACGAATTTTCGCACCCTTTGCAAGCATTCGAAGCGAGCATCTACCATTTACCATTCACCATTCACCATTCACCATTCACCATCATCTCCTCTCTCTACTCTCTTCTCTCTTATCTACAAAGAGAAGCTTGGTACTTCAAGGATAAAGTGTCCCCCAGCTCAATCGCCGTCTTGAAATCAAGGCACGCGTCGTCCAATAAACCCAAATGCATCAAGTTTAAACCACGATTATAATAGCTTTCCGCGTAATAGGGATACCGAATGATGGATTGTGAATAGTCGCGGATAGCTCCTTTGTCGTTGCCTAATTTGGATTTGTAATAGCCTCGGTAGAAATAATAATCCGCATTCGTTGAATCTAGGCGAATTGCTTTTGTTAAGTCAGAAATAGCTCCAGAATATTGCTCCATCGATCCGCGGGAAAAAGCCCTTGCGAAGTAGATTGCTGGGTTATTGGGGGCTTTTGAAAGAGCCACTGAGAGATTATAGGTGGCTAGTTCGTATTTTTCTTGTTGAATTTGACTAAGTCCAGTTGCGTATTTAAACATACAACTACTTAGTAGAAATAGTGCGAAAAGAAAAGCTACAATTCGTATCATTTGAAGGTTACGATGGTAATACCCGCACCGCCACGGTCTGCATGTTCGTCCGAACTGTTTTTGATTTCTCTGTAACGGCGTAGTTGTTCCCGGATAAGCGTACGTAAAATTCCATCCCCTTTTCCGTGCAGAATTTGAACTTCTGGAACGCCTAAAAGTAGGCAATCATTAATGTATTGGTCTAAAATAACATAGACTTCTTCTGCGCGCTTCCCCCTAATATCCAGTTTTAGTTGAAATTGCGCCATTCGATTATTAATGTCGATGCCGCGTAGAGGGGTAGTGCTTTTCTTCTGTTGTTTGGGTGCGACTATTTTTTGAAGGCGATTCAGTTTGATCGTACTGCGAATGGCTCCCAGAGAAATGACCGCGTCTTTGCCTTTTAATTCAAGTATTTGTCCCAAAGTAGGTTCCTCGCCACTCCCTTTAATCACTACCCAATCTCCCACATCTATAGGGGAGTTTGCGTAAACGATTCCTGGTGTTTCAGATACGACCTTTAATGGGGCCACGGTTTTCAACTCTTTCTGCACAAATTGATCTAAGTCCGCACGCAATTCCTTCGTTTTCTGTTTGTCCGCCTCTTTTTCCTTAATCTGTCTAATGGTGTGTTCAATGCGTTGATTCGCCTCTTGGATGATCTTTTTCGCTTCCGCTTTCGCCGCATTCAACATCGCCTTTTGCTCTTCTTGCACGTGATTTTTCAGACGCTCGTAGTTTTCCTTGATGGATAGAGCTTGTTCATTAGCTAAGGCTAAACTGGCGTTTTTACTCTCCCAAATCTGCTTCTCCGTCTCCGTTTCCAGCAATAACTTGTCAAAGTCTACTTGTTTTTTGCCTAGTTTTTTTCGCGCATTTTCGATAATGGCCTTAGGCAATCCAATCTTCTGAGCAATTTCAAATGCAAACGAACTACCTGGTTTTCCCATATCCAAGATGAATTGAGGTTCCAAGTGTTCGGTATCATAGCGCATCGCTGCGTTGAATAGTCCTTTTTGGCGATCAGCTAGACTTTTTAAGTTACCAAAGTGTGTATTAATCGCTCCGTAACATCCTTTATCGGCCAGTTTCTCTAAGATGGATTCCGCAATGGCTCCCCCTAAAGAGGGCTCCGTACCGGTTCCAAACTCATCGACTAAAATCAACGTTTTCTCGTTCACGTGTTGCAAGAAATGCCGCATATTACTTAAGTGAGACGAATAGGTACTCAGTTCATTTTCTAGATTTTGTTCATCCCCCATATCTAGGAAGACTTGCGAGAAGAAGCCCATGGTGCTTCCTTCTGCTAATGGCACTAAACAGCCAGATTGGAATAAATATTGTAATAAACCGACGGTGCTTAAGGTCACGGATTTACCACCGGCATTGGGACCTGAAACGACCATAATGCGGCGATCATCCTCTAAACGAATGGTCAACGGCTTGATCTTTTTGCCAATTTTTTCGAGCGACTTCTCTAAGAGCGGATGACGTGCATCGGTCCAATTAACAATCGGTTTATCTTGAATAAACGTAGGTTTAATGGCTTTATGGGCACTTCCCCACAAGGCTTTGGCCCGGATAAAATCAATCAGACCTAACCACGAAAAGGCGTGGGCTAAAAAGGGAGTTAACGGGCGAATTCGATCTGATAGTTTCGATAAAATCTGGATGATCTCGCGACGCTCCGCAGATTCCAAGGACTTGATCTCATTATTCATCGCTAAGGCATCCGCGGGCTCTAAAAAGACGGTTTTCCCGGTATCTGATTCATCTTGAACAAAACCTTTGATCTTACGCTTGTGCTCTGCCGCTAAAGGAATCACCATCCGGCCATTTCGCAAGGTTAAGGAGAAATCCTTACTGACCCAGCCCTCTTTATAGGCTTGGCTTAAATAAGAATCAAGTTTTTTACGGAGGCTTTGTTCCTCTGCAATCCGCTGGCGACGTAAATCGCCTAAAGCAGGGGAGGCCGTTTCCTTGATTTGACCATTTACATCAAATACGCGATCCAAATCCTGAATAATCGGAATGATTTGTCTGAAATCCCCATCGCTTTCCGCACCTTTAGTGAGAAAATGCTGTGTAATTTTGTTTATTTCAGGGTATTCTGCTGAATCGATAGCTGCAAAGAAGCGTATAGTTTCATACAAAACCGTCAATGCGCGCTGCCAGTCCCTCCATTCGTCTGCTGACAAATAATGGCCTTCAAGTTGCAAGGGACTTAGATAAGAACGTAAGTCGTAATAATCAGTTTGCGGAAATTCGCCACCATGCTCACCCAAAATACGATTCATCTCATCGACCTGTTCTACCCATTGTTTAACTAAGGGGAATCGGTCTGAAAAGCGCATTTTGTCCGCATATTCTAGCCCCATCGGACTTAAGCAAAGCTGCTTTATTTCCTCTTTCACCTGGTTAAACCCCAGTTTTTCAGCAAGATTTATGGGGTAATTCATAGTAGGAAATGCGCCTTTATTTTTTCGAGTAATACCTCGTTGATTTTATAATAACTTTCTGTCGTCCAACCCGCTACGTGTGGGCTGAAAATGGTTGCAGGATAAGCAGAAATTTCGGTAAAAATTTCTTTTTCTACCGGAGACCAGGTGGACAATTTTTCGTTTGGAAGCACATCTAGAGCTAATCCCTTAATCTGGCCGGAGCGTAATCCGTGTAGTAAGGGTTCTAGGGGGGCAATGGGTCCTCTTGAACTATTGATTAATATAATGGGCTTCTTAAAGGAGTCAATAAACTCAGCAGAAACTAAGCCCCGCGTCTCAGTAGTCAAGGGAATGTGTAAACTTAGGATGTCAGACTGTTCAAATAGCTGCTCCATAGTGGCTGGATAATCAGCCGACGGGGCGTATTTATCATACGCTAAAATAGTCATTCCGAAGCTAGAAAGGCGAGAAGCGACCGCTTTGCCCATATTTCCATATCCGATAATGCCGATAGTCTTTCCTTTCAGTTCAAAACCCCGATTTCCTTCTCTTTCCCATAAACCATGACGAACCTCCGTGTCCGAAGTATGGAGTTTATGGGCAAGGGATAACAGTTGGCCAATGACATGTTCTGCCACAGCGTCAGAATTACCCTCGTTTGCAGAAAAAACCGCAATTCCTCGAGATAGGCAAGCGTCTACATCCAATAAGTCTAGTCCTGCACCTGCTCGAGCGATGAAAGTCAAAATAGTATCTGACAGTATTTCTGCTGTGATTTTGAATTTACTTCGAACAACTAATCCCTCATAGGCTGGTAAAATGGAAGTAAACTCCGAAACGGATAAATCGGTACGCGTTTCCACCTCGAATCCCAAATTCGTTAGTCCTTCTGTCATCGAAGGATGAACCTCGTCGACGATTAAGACTTTACGCATTCATTCGATTTTTTACAAGATCTAACGCTAAAAACAAGGCTTGTAAGAAGGAACCTGGATCGGCTATGTTTTGGCCAGCAATATCATAAGCCGTTCCATGATCTGGAGACGTACGAATGACTGGTAATCCTGCCGTAAAGTTTACGCCAGAATCAAAAGCAATGTATTTAAAGGGAATTAATCCTTGATCGTGGTACATGCCTAAAACCCCATCAAAGTCCTTGAATTGTGCTTTTCCAAAGAATCCATCCGCTGGATACGGCCCAAAAACCAGGTTGCCCTTCGTTCTAAATTCATCCACAACCGGTTGAATTATCTCTAATTCTTCTTGGCCCAATAAACCCGATTCTCCAGCGTGTGGATTTAAACCTAACAATGCTAAGCGGGGTTTGTCTATGGAGAAATCTTCTTTTAAGCTCTTTAAGAATAAGGTAATCTTCGAACGCAATAAATCAGCATTTAAAGCCTTAGAAACCTCTAAAAGAGGTATATGGCCGGTAGCTACGCCCATTCTAAAACCTTCTGAGACCATCATCATTAAAGATGATTTCGCTTCGAAGCGTTCTGTTAAATATTCGGTGTGTCCTGGGAATTTAAACTCCTCGGATTGGATATTATGTTTATTGATAGGAGCAGTAACTAAAGCGGAAATCAGTCCACGATCTAGGTCGTTAGTGGCTCTTTCCAGGCAATCGAAGGCAGCTTTTCCCGCTTCTTTGGTCTCTTTTCCAGGCTCTACAACAGTAGATGCATCATCCCAGCAATTGATGACAAAACATTCGCCTGATTTGGCTTCGGATGCCTCTTTTATAACAGAAATGGACCACTCTTTTAATTCGAATTTTTGGCGGTAAAAATCCAATACTTTCGCTGAACCATAAATCACAGGTGTACACCACTTTAACAAGCGAGGGCTAGCTAAGGATTTCAAGATTACTTCCGGTCCGATTCCGTTGTAATCTCCTAACGTGATACCGATGATAGGTTTCATAAAAGCAATATTTTGTTCGACCTGCAAGTTAAGAAAATTCACTTGAAGGCGATAGAATTATTTTTCTTGGTAACGAACCCAATAATAATGGTATTTTTTTAAGTTTTACCAAATAAAATACCGTTTTTGATGCGATTTTCACAATATATTTAGCATTTTTGTTAGAATCTCCTACTTTATTGATTATGCCAAAATCATACGTTAAGAAAATCTCTAGCCTATTAATTGCTAACCGCGGTGAGATCGCTATCCGAATTATGCGTGCTGCTTCCGAATTAGGAATTAGGACAGTCGCTATGTATACCTTCGAGGATCGTTATTCGTTGCACCGTTATAAAGCAGATGAAGCTTATCAAATCGGGAAAGACGACGAACCTTTAAAGCCTTACTTGGACATCGAGGGCTTGATTTCTTTGTGTAAATCGAAGAAAATTGACGCAATTCATCCGGGTTATGGTTTCCTTTCTGAGAATGTAGTTTTAGCGACTCGCTGCCGGGAAGAAGGGATTGTTTTCGTGGGTCCATCTCCTGAAGCGATGAATGCATTAGGAGATAAAGTAGCGGCGAAAGTGGCTGCATTGAAGGCCAATGTGCCTATGATTGAGGACTCAAAAGGGGATTTGTCGGATTATTCTTTGGCCTTATCTGAAGCGAAACGCATCAAATTTCCAGTGATGGTGAAAGCGGCTGCCGGTGGTGGTGGACGTGGAATGCGCGTTGTGAGAACGGAAGAAGAATTAGAAAAGGCGTATCAAGAGGCGAAGAATGAGGCGAAAAATGCTTTTGGAGATGACACCTTGTTCATTGAGAAGTTTATCGATGATCCGAAGCACATCGAGGTACAATTATTAGGGGATCAACATGGAAATTTAGTGCATTTATACGAGCGCGATTGTTCGGTACAAAGACGTTTCCAAAAAGTGGTCGAAATTGCCCCTTCTTTTGGCTTAAAAGAAGAAACAAAACAGAAATTATACGCTTACGCGCTTTCCATCGGTAAAGCTGTAAATTATTATAACGCAGGAACAGTAGAGTTTTTAGTCGATAAAGACGAAAATATCTACTTCATCGAGGTAAATCCCCGCATTCAAGTAGAACATACAATTACAGAAGAGGTAACGGGCATCGATATCGTCCGGACGCAGATCCTAATCGCCCAAAACTATAAGTTATCCGATCCAGGTATTTTCATCCAAAACCAAGCGGACATCCCGTTAAAGGGCTTTGCAATCCAATGTCGTATCACGACGGAAGATCCAGCGAATGGATTTAAACCGGATTTTGGAACGATCATCGCCTACCGTAATGCAGCAGGTTTTGGTATTCGTTTGGACGAAGGATCATCGTATCCTGGGGTAAAAATTTCCCCCTATTTTGATTCGATGTTAGTCAAGGTATCGGCCAAAGGCCGCACGCTTCGCGGTGCGTCCGAACGCTTAAACCGCGCGCTAACCGAATTCCGAATCCGCGGCGTGAAAACCAACATCCCGTTTTTACGCAATGTCATCACGCACCCCGTCTTCCAAGAAGGCCACTGCACGGTGCCATTCATCGCGAACCACCCGGAATTATTCAACTTTAAACCCACTCGCGACCGCTCTACTAAGGCGATTCGCTACCTGGGAGAAGTTATCGTCAATGGTAATCCGGATGTGAAAGTGAAGCCAACGGCTCCCTTCCGCACTCCAATCATCCCATATGTGGATCCGATGGCGGAATACCCGAAAGGAAACAAACAATTATTAACGGAAATGGGTCCGGAGAAATTTGCGAAGCACATCCGTGAGTCTAAGCAAATTTATTTCACCGACACGACATTCCGCGACGGACACCAATCGCTTTTAGCCACCCGTGTGCGTACCCAAGATATGTTAGCCGTGGCTGACGGATTTGCGAAATCCTTCCCTCAATTGTTCTCGATGGAGGTTTGGGGTGGTGCGACCTTCGACGTGGCCATGCGTTTCTTGCAAGAGTCTCCTTGGAAACGTCTGCAAGAATTCCGCGAAGCAATGCCCAATATGTTATTGCAAATGCTTTTCCGCGGTTCTAACGCCGTGGGATATTCTGCGTATCCAGATAATTTGATTGAAAAATTTGTGGAGAAATCTTCGGAAGCTGGTGTTGACGTCTTCCGTATTTTTGATTCGTTGAATTGGATCGAAGCGATGAAAGTCTCGATCAAAGCGGTTCGAGAGCGCACGCCGGGCATCGCAGAAGCGGCAATTTGCTATACAGGCGACGTCTTTACAAACGAAAAATACAATCTGCCATATTACGTGGACATGGCACGTCAGCTCGAAGATGCCGGCGCTCATATGCTATGTATAAAAGATATGGCAGGACTTTTACGTCCTTTCCAAGCGGAGAAATTAGTGACCGAATTAAAAAAGGCGGTCGATTTACCGGTCCATTTACACACCCACGATACGGCCTCTGTTCAATCAGCGACCTATTTAAAGGCCATAGAGGCCGGTGTAGATATTGTAGATGGGGCGCTAGGAGCGATGTCAGGTTTGACATCTCAACCTAATTTAAACTCGCTTGTGGCAATGATGCAAGGTCATCCGAAGGCTTCAGATTTGAATCTAGACTTACTGAACGAATATTCGAATTATTGGGAAGCGGTGCGAACGATGTATACGCCGTTTGAATCTGAACTGAAGGCAGGTACTGCTGAGGTGTACAATAATGAGATTCCAGGTGGACAATACACGAATTTACGCGGTCAAGCAATTGCATTAGGTGTAGGCGATAAGTTCGAGCAATTGAAACGCAATTACACGGAGGCGAATACGCTTTTTGGCGATATAGTGAAGGTAACGCCATCTTCGAAAGTGGTGGGGGATATGGCGATCTTTATGACCGCGAATTCGTTAACGGCGGAGGATGTGTATGCCAAAGGCGCCACCTTATCCTTCCCTGAATCCGTTAAAGACTTCTTCAAAGGCGGCCTAGGTCAACCTTACCAAGGTTTCCCTAAACAATTACAGGAGATCATCTTGAAAGGGGAACACGCGATCGACGGTCGTCCAAACGATCATTTAGCTCCCATCGACTTCGACGCTGACTTCAAGTCTTTTAAAAAGAAATTCCCTGAGGCTGAAGACGGATTCTATGATTATTTATCATACAAAATGTACCCGAAAGTCTACGAAGACTATTACAAGAATTCGGCATTATTTGGTGAATTATCCGCGCTTCCAACGCCAGCATTCTTCTACGGCTTAAAGCAGGATGAGGAGATTATGATTACGATTGAACCAGGTAAAACGATCATCGTGAAGTTCTTGTACATGTCTGAGCCAGATGAGTCAGGCCTGCGTAACGTGACTTTTGAGTTAAATGGCCAAGCTCGTCGCATTAAGATTTTGGACAAAAATGTCAAAGTCGAACGCGCTCAACACGCGAAGGCAAAAGTAAAAGGCGATATCGGTGCTCCTTTGCAAGGTCGCTTATCACGTATCTTGGTAAAACCAGGAGATGAGGTGAAATTAAACGCACCGCTTTACGTGATCGAAGCGATGAAGATGGAATCAATCGTTTCCGCTCCATTTGAAGGAATCATCGGTAACGTAGTGCTTTCAGAAGGAACGGTAGTAGAGCAAGAGGACTTAGTATTGACCTTGGAAGAGGCGAAACTGCCAGAACCGAATGTAGAAGAATATTTATTCGTTTACGGAACCTTGCGTCGTGACTGTGGAAACGACTTACATCGCTTAATCGCACGTAATTCGGACTATATCGGGATGGCATTATACCAAGGCCAAATGTACCAAGTGGCCGATTATCCAGGTATTATTCCTTCATCAGATGCGAAAGACCAAGTAGTAGGTGAATTGTATTTATTGTCCAATACGATCAAATTATTGAATGTATTAGATGAATACGAGGAATACAATACCGAAAAACCAGCTGAAAGTATTTTTGTACGTAACAAGGTAAAAGTGAGCTTAAAAGGCAAAGAAATTGAAACTTATGCGTATTTATACAATAAAAAAATCGACCCGAAAACGCGCATTGCGTCTGGGGATTATGTGAAAGGCTAATGAAAAATATCGTTCTTCTTTGTTTGTTGACATTTGCCGCAAAGGCCCAAAATCCGCTTTTAAAGGCGCACGCTCACAATGATTACGAACACGATCGGCCATTTTTTGATGCATTTCAGCTAGGTTTTGGCTCTATTGAGGCGGATGTATACGCAGTAAATGGCGAATTATTGGTGGGACATGAGCGTTCCCAGTTACGCCTGAATCGCAACTTGAAAGATTTGTATATTGATCCCATTATTCGGGTATTAAAAGCAAACAAAGAGGGTAATTTCCACCAATTATTGATTGATTCTAAGACCTCATCAGACTCCACTTTGCCGCTGATTATTGCTGCATTGAGGCCCCATGCCGAAATCTTACAGAAAAAGGGATTCCGAATTGTGATTTCAGGAAATCGTCCTAAGCCTTCACAATACATTGAATCTCCTGCTTGGATTACCTTTGATGGTCGTTCAGATGAGCGTTTTCCAACGAATAAAGTAATTTTAGAGAGCGAATCTATGTTAAAATTTGGCTTTTGGGGTGGTCAAGGACCTATTCCAACTGCATTGAAAGAAAAGCTCAAAAACTATGTCGATCAAGTTCACGCGAATGGCCGAAAAGTCCGCCTCTGGGCTACGCCTGATTCTCTTTTAGGCTATCAGGCTTTGTTGGATATTGGTGTGGATTATATTGGCACAGATAAATTAAGTTTGTTAGCAGACTATTTGAAATTCGGCGAGAGTAAATAAGCCTGAGATTAAGCTTTTACAATAAAACCTATTTAAATGAAAACTAGACGCGAATTTTTGGCTAAATCAGCCTTTTTTACTTTAGCATCCACACTTCCCATTTCCCTTTTTGCTGCTAAAAAATCCTATTCATTAGGTTATTCAGCTATTACCTGGAGTGGGCAAGATGAGCAGGCAATTAAAGATATTTCTGGCTTAGGATTTAAAGGAATTCAACTGCGTGCGAATACCTTCGCAAAATACAAAGACAATACGGCTGCCTTAAAAACACTATTAGAGCAATCTGGCTTGCAATTATGCATGTTTTCAAGTGGTAATGTCGAGATAGATCCGGCTAAAGTAGAAGCATCCATTGCCCAGCACGTTAAACACGCGGCATTTGTGAAAGCCTTAGGAGGAACATCGATCCAATTGACTAATTCCTTACGTAAAAAAGGGGTAAAGCCGGAGGAAAAAGACTTGATTCGTTTAGCTGAGGTAATGAATGAAATTGGAGCTAAAACGAAAGAAATAGGCATCCAATCTACTTACCATAACCATATGGACCAGTTTGGGGAAACACCAGAGGAGGTTGATTTATTGGTAACTCATATGGACTCTTCTAAAATCAAATTGCTTTTAGATGTAGCACACTATTTCCAAGGCGGTGGAAATCCAGCGGAAGCAGTCTTGAAATACCGCAAAGTATTACACTCCTTGCACATGAAAGATGTACGTCAAACAGAGCCTCGCTACCGTTTTGTCGAATTAGGACAAGGGAAAGTGAATTTAGAAGAGGTATTTGCTAACTTGGATAAAATCAAGTTTAAGGGCTTTGCCATCGTAGAATTAGATTCTGTTCCTGATACAGGTAAAACACCATTAAGTTGTGCAGAAACAAGTAAGGAATTTTTAAAATCTAAAATTCAATATCCTTTTTCTTAAATTGCAGCCTAATTTAAAATCAAATGGCGAGTAAAAAGGATCCTGCAATTGGGTTTATCTTCATCACTTTATTAATTGACGTTCTTGGAATCGGCTTAATTATCCCCGTTTTACCTACCTTAATCAAAGGTTTTGTAGGCGGTGATATTTCGGTAGCCTCTCAATATGCCGGCTGGTTAATGGCTTCTTATGCCATTATGCAGTTCTTGTTTTCTCCCGTTTTAGGCGGATTATCTGATCAAGTGGGTCGACGCCCCGTGATTTTAGCCTCTTTATTTGGATTCACGATTGATTATTTAGTTTTAGCTTTTGCACCCAATATTCTGTGGTTATTTATTGGGCGAATTATGTCTGGGATTACTGGTGCTAGTTTCACAACTGCTCAAGCCTACATTGCAGATGTTTCTAAGCCGGAGGATCGTGCTAAGAACTTTGGGGTAGTGGGAGCAGCTTTTGGTGTAGGATTCATCATTGGGCCTGCCGTAGGCGGAATATTAGCTTCTTACGGAGATCGAATTCCGTTCTTTGCTGCGGCTGGTTTAACCTTGATTAATGGAATTTACGGCTATTTTGTCTTGCCTGAATCGTTAGCAAAATCGAATCGCCGTCCGTTTGATATCAGTCGTGCAAACCCTTTGGGTTCCCTGAAAAACTTAACTAAATACCCCCTTATTGCGGGTTTAGTGGGTGGCTTTTTCTGCTTACAATTAGCAGGTCAGGTGCACCCTAGCACTTGGTCCTATTTTACGATGAAAGTATTTGGTTGGACACCGGATCAGGTAGGTTATTCCTTGGCTTTTGTGGGTTTAATTGTTGCCATTGTGCAAGGAGGATTGGCACGTGTTATTTTGCCCAAATTGGGGGAAATACGAGCGATCTCCTACGGTCTACTCCTATACGGAATTGGTTTCTTTATGTTTGCTTATGCCACTAAGTCTTGGATGATGTACGCCTTTATGATTCCTTTCGGATTAGGAGGAATTGCAGGACCAGCACTTCAAAGTCTCATTACTCAACAAGTAGGTCCTGATGAACAAGGTGAGTTGCAAGGAGGTTTAACCAGTTTGCAGTCGATTACGACCATTTTTGGGCCCTTATTAGCCTCCAATCTGTTTGCCTATTTCGCTTCAGAAAAGGCCCCTATCTTATTTCCAGGTGCTGCTTTCTTCATGGCTGCCCTATTAGTACTTATTGGATGGTTCATTGTGATGCGTTCTATCCCCAAAAAAGCGCAATAATTTTCTTAACTTTCGAAAATAAACCCCTTCAAAATGAAAACAATGATTAAATCAATTTGCCTTGTGGCCGTTATGCTTGTTTCTAATGCAGGCTTTGCTCAATCAACGGAGGAAATTCTAGCTAAACATGAAGCCGCAATGGGTGGTGCCGATAAATGGGCAACAGTAAAAACTGCTGTGGTAAAGAATAAGTTTAATGTCCAAGGAATGGATATTGAAAGTAAGACCTCAATGGTAGTTGGAAAGTCTTTTCGTACGGAGATTGAAGTAATGGGAAATAAAATCATTACTGTGATTGATGGCGACAATGGTTGGATGAATCGTCCTGCTATGATGGGTGGTACGGGTGAGCCTGAGGATATGCCTCGAGAACAAGTAAAGATGTCTAGCTCACAAAAGACTTTAGGATCTATTCTAACGAATGCAAAAAAAGACGGTTATAAGATTGAGTTAGTATCCAAAGAGAAATTAGATGGTGCTGATGTATATCTTTTAACGGTAACAAAACCTTCTGGCGAAGACAGCAAAGTTTATGTGTCTACTGCCACTAATTTCGTAGTGAAGACACAGGCAAAAGTTCAAGCGAATGGCCAAGAAATAGATTCAGAAGTTAGCTTCTCGAATTATAAAATGGTTAATGGTTTAGCTTTTCCTCACACGGTGGAAACAGCAAATCCAATGGGTGGCATGATGACAGTGGAAACGGTTTCTGTAGAGATTAATCCGACAATTGATCCAGTTATTTTTGCAAAACCAAGTAAATAATCAAGTGTTTTTCGCTGTATTAAAAAAGGGCTTCAGAAATGAAGCCCTTTTTTTAGGGTAAAAATTGTTGAATGTGATTCCGAGCACTTCGAATCGCTTTATCAATATCCTCTTCCGAACCCTCATAAGCCTTGTCTTCTACTTCGATGACGATGGGGCCTCGGTAACGTACATCATTCAATGCTGAGATAAACTTTCCCCAATGAATATCACCTAAACCTGGAATTTTAGGAGCATGGTATTCCAATGGATTGGCTAAAATCCCCACCCGATTTAACTTCTCTGGATACACTTTCACATCTTTTAAATGCACATGGTGAATCCGATCTGCATATGCATAGATAGGGTAGGTGTAGTCCATCATTTGGAAAACCATATGTGATGGATCATAATTTAAGCCAAAATTTGCCGATGGAATAATCGTAAATAATTCATCCCAAATCTTAGGCGTCGTCATTAAATTTTTTCCACCCGGCCATTCATCATCCGTAAAAAACATGGGGCAATTTTCAATCCCTATTTTGATCTGTAACGTATCAGCTAAGGCAATAATTTCAGGCCAAACTTCTGCAAATTTTCCTACATTATAATTCACATTCTTCGTGTAATCACGTCCTACGAAGGTGTTAACACGCGATATACCTAATATGGCCGCAGCCTTGATGATTTTTTTGATGTGCTCGCGGTAAAAAGAAGCTTGAGTTTCGTCCGGATCTAAAGGATTAGGATAATAGCCAAGAGCAGATATTTTGACCGGATGCTGTGCTAATTTAGCTTTCAACTCTACTAGATCTTCCTGTGTCATTAGATCTACAGCCATGTGCGAAACGCCAGCATACCTGCGCGCATCTTTTGACGAAGCAGGCCAACACATGACCTCCACACACTTAAAATTTTGTTGATTGGCGTAGTCTAATACCTCAAATAGGCTTTTATTAGGGAGAATCGCAGAGACAAATCCAAGTTCTAACATTTTATTTTATTTTTTCTAGTCCGTAAAACAAAGCAAAAGAACCGGTTGCTATCCAAAGACCCACTGCTTCTCTTGCTAATTCTTGATTATGCGTCTTCATGCTTAAACCATCGGTTAAGAATCCCTCCCAAGCCGTCATTTCGACCCATAATTGCAATCCTGCGAAGAAGGATAAGCAAAATAAAATGAGTAGAAGTTCCGAATTCATTTTATCGCGCATTGCTTGAAATGAAGTATAAGCTGCTGTAGTATAGACAGGAACCCATAAGATAGGGTCCGGATCATTTAATTGCCAATAAGTGAAAAGTAAAAATACAATTCCGAATAAACCTCCCAAACCTAATTGTACCTTTCTCATCTTAGTTACATAGGTTTTTTACTGCATCCGCTGCACCTGGATAGTTCAATTTTTGCGCTTGTTGGAAAGCAAGGCAAGCTTTATCGTTTTGTTTCGATTTTATATAGCTTAGGCCTAAAGCATAATAGGCTTTTCCAAAGTTCGGATCAATTTCTGCGGCCTTCGCAAAATCAGCTATAGCTGCAGCATAATTTTCTTCTTGGAAAAGTATGTTCCCGCGGTTATAATAGGCATTGATGTCTTTGGAGGATAATTTGATGGCTTGAGTAAAATCGATTTTTGCTTTTATTGGATCAGCTAAAGCTGCTTGAATAATCCCTCTTTGGAGGTATCCTGCACCAGAATCTGGCTGAGCTGAGATGGCTTTATCTGTAGGAGCTAAGGCTTTATCCCAAACTCCTTGTTCCATCAAAACTGCTCCAAGATTAAGCTGAGCAGTATATAAGGAAGGTTTTAGCTCTATGGCTTTGCGGTAGGCAGCTTCAGCCTCCGGATAATTTTTTTCTTGAAATAGAATGACCCCTTTGAGGTTATACGCTTCCGCTAAACCCGGATTTTTTTCAATCGCTTTCTGGAGCGCCTCTTTTGCGGAAACCGTTTCCCCTTTCTTCAATCTGGCTTTCGCCTCGTCTAACCAAGCCTCACCCGATGTTGAGCAAGCCCAAGTAAAGCTAAGGCTTAGAAATAATATCAATTTTTTCATCTTTTAAAGTTAAGGGGCTATTCCAAAAAAACGATATTTATTTTGAAAAAAGCAGCTTTTTTATCATATTTGTGACGGCAAATTACCAGCTCCCGCTGAATCCCCCAGGTCTTGATCGAAGCAAGGGTAGGTCGGTCGTAGCGGTGAATTTGCCATTTTTTTGTTATAAAAAATCTGACCTATGAAATTTTTCATTGATACAGCAAACCTAGCTCAAATTAAAGAGGCACAGGATTTAGGTGTTTTAGACGGCGTTACCACTAACCCTTCTTTGATGGCTAAAGAAGGAATTACTGGAAAAGACAACGTATTACGTCATTACAAAGCGATTTGTGCTATTGTAGACGGTGACGTTTCTGCAGAAGTGATTTCGACTGATTATGAGGGGATGATTCGCGAGGGCGAAGAATTAGCTGAGCTAGATGATAAAATTGTAGTTAAGATTCCGATGATCAAGGACGGTATTAAGGCCTTGAAATATTTTTCTGAAAGAGGTATCAAGACGAATTGTACCCTGGTATTCTCTGCTGGTCAGGCATTATTAGCGGCTAAAGCAGGTGCAACCTACGTTTCCCCCTTCATTGGACGTTTAGATGACATTTCATTTGATGGTATCGAATTGATTGAGCAAATTCGCTTGATCTACGATAACTACGAATTTGATACCCAAATCTTAGCAGCCTCTGTACGTCACCCGATGCACATCATTAAATGTGCTGAAGCAGCTGCTGATGTCATGACAGGTCCATTGTCAGCGATGTTAGCTCTTTTGAAGCACCCATTAACTGATACTGGTTTAGCCCAATTTTTAGCTGATCACGCAAAAGCGAATTCTTAATTAACCTAGGCGATTTTATGTCTGTTTTATCTTTTGAACAAGTAAGTATTTCACAAGAAGGAGTTAACACACTCGAAGACATTAATTTAACGATTAATGAAGGAGACTTTTATTATTTGATTGGTAAAACAGGTAGTGGAAAGAGTACTTTTTTTCGTAGCATTATCGCAGAAATTGGTCTTGAGTCAGGAACAGCCTCGGTTGCTGGTTATTCATTGAATACCATCAAGCGTTCTGAGGTTCCTTTTTTAAGACGTAAATTAGGCTTTGTATTTCAAGATTTTCAATTGTTGACAGATCGCAATGTCGAGAAGAATTTATCTTTTGTTTTAGAGGCTACTGGTCACACGAATAAAGACGAAATTCGATTTAAAATTGAGGAGGTTTTAGCCCGTGTGGGAATGAGTTCTGCCATTAACAAGCGTATTCACCGTCTTTCTGGAGGTGAACAACAACGTATTTGTATTGCGCGAGCGATTCTGAATAATCCCATGCTATTGCTAGCTGATGAGCCTACTGGGCATTTAGATCCAGAAGTTTCTTTGGAAATCATGCAATTATTCAAAGAATTGAATCAAAGCGGGATGGCGATTATCATGGCTAGTCATGATTACAATACAATGGCTAAAGTCCCAGGTAAAATCCTGAAATGTGAAGGAGGTAAAATCTTCCCTGTAAGCAGTCTTTAATTTTATTTTCCCGTATAGTAAACCACTGGAATGATACATTCTTCTAGTGAAATACCTCCGTGTTGGAACGTATTTTTATAGTGGTTCACGTATTGATTGAAATTATTGGGGTAAGCGAATAGATTGTCTTCTTTGGCAAATACATAAGTGGTTGAGACATTCGGTTTCGGTAAGAAAATGTTCTCTGGTTTCCTGCAAACCATCATTTTGTTAGTAGCATCCCAATTTAAATTTTTCCCTTGCTTGTAACGTAGATTCGTATTCGTATTGCGATCACCAATGATTTTAACTGGGTTTTGTACTCGAATCATGCCGTGATCTGTCGTAATAATTACACGCCCTTTTTTCTCAGCGATCTTCTTTAACAGATCAATAGGGGAGAATGTTGGAACCAACTGGCTGTTAAACTTCGATAAGCAGATTCGTCTGGGGCTAATTCCTTTATCATGGCCATGTCTGTGCGTGCGTGGGATAGCATATCCACGAAATTATAGACTATTACGTTTAAATCATTGGTGGCTAATTTATTGAAATTGTCGACTAATTGTTTTCCTTGGTATTGGTGAATAATCTTGTGATAGGAGCTTTTAGCGTTGATTTTCAGGCGCTTTAGTTGTTCTTGTAAGTAGAATTCTTCTTGTTTATTATACCCCTCTTCATCTTCCGAATCACCTATATCATACACCCATTTATCAGGATAATTTTTTGCAATTTCAGACGGCATCATTCCGGCAAAAATAGCATTTCGGGCATAGGCAGTTGTGGTGGGAAGGATGGAATAATACTTGTTTTCTTGCTCTAATTGAAAGTATTCTTGGATGTATTTATCTAAGCTTTTCCATTGGTCAAAACGCAAATTGTCGATTAAAATAAAATAGAGGGGACTCTTATCGTTGATCTTAGGAAATACGTGTTTACGAAGCATCAAGTGTGATAAAACGGGGGTTTCTGCATCAGGTTTTTGCAACCAATCTTCGTAATTTTTTTCAATGAATTTACTGAAATGGGCATTTGCCTCATTTTTTTGGTTGTTCAAAACTTCTGCCATCGATTTATTTTCGGTGGTGTCTATTTCGAGCTCCCAATACACAAGTTTTTCGTAGATTTCAGACCATTCTTTGGCATTTAAATGATCCTGGTATTGCATTGATAAGGCCAAAAACTCTTGTTGGTATGTAATATTCGTTTTCCCTTCTTCAAGTCTTTTTTTATCAAATATACGCTTAACTGAAAGTAATAATTGATTGGGATTCAGTGGCTTAATGAGGTAATCTGCTATCTTTGAACCGATAGCATCCTCCATTAATTCTTCCTCCTCTGATTTTGTGATCATGATAACGGGAAGGTTGGGACGAAACTTTTTGATCTGCAATAAGACCTCTAGTCCAGACATTCCTGGCATATTTTCATCCAGGAATAAAATGTCGAACTTCTGCGTCTCCACTAATTCTAGTGCATCAGCCCCTGAATTTACCGTATAAACTTCATATCCCTTGCTCTCTAAAAACAAAATATAGGGTTTCAATAAATCGATTTCATCGTCTGCCCAAAGTATTTTATACGTCATTCTTCTTTTATTTACCTTTCAAGTCTAAAATTAGCTAATTTTACATTTAATCCTCGTTAATACATGTTAATAGATTACCCTGTTCATTTAACGGAATCTGCGGTTGAAAATCTGCGCCTACTTTCTTTCCCTGAGCCTTTTCTGAGGGTTGGAATGCGTGGTGGTACATGTGGTGGAACTTTTGTACTTGGCTTTGATACTAAAACTGAGTTTGATGAGGAGTACCTGATTGAAAACATTCCTGTTATCATTGATCGAAGAGAATTATTATTTGTGCTGGGAACAGAGATTTCATACGAAGCCCAAGGCAATGGATTTTACCTTCATAAACCCGCTAAATCATGAAATTTGCTGCCATAGATATCGGTTCGAATGCCGCTCGTCTTCAAATATCCAGTGTATTGGAGAACGATGGTGTGATCAGTTTTAAGCGGATCGAATACGTGCGTTTCGCTCTTCGTTTAGGCCATGATGTGTTTAGCGATGGTTCCATTTCTCCTGAATCGGAAGTAAGGATCTTTAAATTGTTGCACGCGTATAAGTTATTAATGGATTTACATGAAGTGAAGGATTATGCTATTTGTGCTACTTCAGCCATGCGTGAGGCCTCGAATTCAGCCGAGATCATTACTCGAATTCATAAGATTTTAGATATGAAGATCCATTTAATTGATGGAAGCCGAGAGGCAGAATTAATTAATGATGTTGTAGTTCAATCGTTGCATCCGAAGAAAAATTATCTGCACATCGATGTGGGTGGAGGAAGTACTGAATTAAATATCTACCGACATCGGGAAAAATTAGCTTCTAAATCTTTTAAAATAGGATCAGTTCGCTTATTAGAAGGCACAGAGAAGGAGGGAGATTGGGAAAAAATGCGTAATTGGATTTCGCAGCAAAAAGAATTAATCTCAGGTGAAATTGAGGCAATTGGGACGGGTGGAAATATGGCCAAATTATTTAATTTGTCTAAGCCTGGAACGGATCAAAAGTCGATGACTTTTGATGCTTTATTTGAGATGGCTGCTTATGTGGGATCCTTCTCTTTTGAAGACCGTGTCAATAAGCTTCGCTTAAATACGGACCGGGCTGATGTCATTGTACCAGCTGCTTCTATCTACTTGACTGCGATGGAATTAGGTGGTTGTAAATCTATTTTGGTGCCTGATTTAGGACTGAAAGATGGGATCTTACAAATGCTATATGACCGGTATTTAAATAGAAAGAAATAATTATTTTTCTACTCGGTAGACAAGACCCATCGATAATACTTGGGAGAATTGCCAATTCGGATCTTGATCATAGTCGCGGAATAATACGATTTGAAGATTCGTACTGACATACTTGTTTACTTTCATCGTTATGTTTGCATCTAATCGATGCACAATGCTATTTGATAAAGTTAATCTAAAATAGTCGATTAAGGCTGAATAGCGTGCTTTTACATTGATATTTTCCCATACATCTTTGTCTACGTTGACTAAATATTGAAAGACGAATTGATTTCTAATATTGTCGCCTGGCTTCTCTAAACCATATAATCCTGCTCTTGATATAGCTTGATCAAAAACAAAAGTTTGGCGTAAGCTGCCAATACCTATTCGGGTATAAAAAGATTTATCAGGATGGTATTCTAAACCCATAGAAGAAGTTAGGTATGCTGGAGCAAAAAGGCTTGAAATAAGGGAATCTACAGGGACGCCTGCCTTATTTTTCTTTCCATATTCAAATCCATTAAAGAATTGCGTTTGAAAGTTAGTTGAACCGTAAAAGTCCCATTTAGGACTGATGCGATAACCCGCCTTAAATTCATAGGCAATGCGGTCTATATTTTTACGAAGACTCTGAGTTTTATTTTGGAGAAAACCCACTTGTAAATTAAGGTCAGAATTCAAACGCCAAGATTCATTGGAAACATTTGCCGTATGATTTAAATACCAGCCGATGGCTAATGTATTCGTTCCTCCACCTTTCCAGTTATCACTAAAACTCGATTGATTCAAATTAATGCCTGAGGTCATAATTTGCTTCCATTTATTGGCGGTCGAATCAACCTTAGAATCTGCTAATGCAGGCTCTAAAGCAGTGAAAAGCAACAATATGAGTAGCAAATAATACTTCATTTGACAAAGGTACAAAAAACCTGTATGAATGGCTTATTTTCCAATGGATAAACGGATCTGTCCTGAAAAGACCTCTAATGAATCCAATTCAATTAATCCATCACCTGTATTGAAAGCATCCGTATTGGCAGTCATCGGTTCAATAGCTACTGACGTAAAACCTTCTGGCTGAAAGACAACTAGAAAAGGAAATTGGATGGAGGATTGTTCTAAAAACAACGATCGCTGGTGTTTGTTGTCTCTAAATTCAGTGATATGCTTTTTTTTTGCTTCTAGTCTAAAGACATGATCCACTTTTTCTTTAGAGAATACAAACGCAGTCTGGCCTTGTAGACTTTCCTCTTTTAAAGGAATCATTTGTGAATCCGATATAAAACGGCTAATTGGATGAAATTTTATAGTTAAATCTTCTACAGTTGTATCGGGGAATTTAAAATAAGGATGCCAACCACAGGCAAATGGCATAGAAGTTGATCCGGTGTTTTTTGCTTCGAAAGTAATTTCGAGGCCGCCTTCATTTAGTAAACTATATGTATAGTTAAAGATAAAAGGGAAGGGGTAATTAAGTTCTTCACCTTCGTATACATATGCTAAGGTGATTGAATTTTCGGTTTGTTGATTGATTGAGAAAGGTGCTCTTGCTAATAAACCGTGGATTGCATTTCCTAAGACAGGTTCATTGATGGGTAATTGATAATTTTTACCCTTGTAGGAATAGTTTCCATTGCGAATACGATTCACCCAAGGAGTAAGTAGAGCACTTGGATGATAGGGGTTGCTAGCCAAGGAGTGGTTTGCGCTTCCGGGAAGATCGATAAGTGGTAGTCCGGAAAGATTTAGTTCGATTAAACTAGCACCTACCTTTGAATCTATTTGTAGAAAATCCCCAGTTTGGCGATTCATTAACTTAATTGTTGTTTGCATTTCTGTCAGAATTCACACTAAATAGTATTAAGCAAAGTGATTTAGAAAATCTAAGAACAAGAGTTTATCAAACTAATTCCTGCAATTTGCCATTCTAATTTTGGATTTTTGATATAATAGGACAATATCACACAAGGATAAGTAAAATAATAAATACAAAATCGAAATTGCGCAAAGTATTTTGAAGTGCCAAGGCCTATTTTTTGAATTGCCTACTTTTCTTCATCCTAGAGAGGTGGGAGGTATAAGCAAATATTATTTGGTATTTTTCTAAATTACAGGAGTTATGAACTGTTTTTTTGTCTTTTGGTTTAATCAAAAACACCTTTTTTGATTTTTTTTGAGCATATATTTTTTTGAATTTACCGATAAATAATATAACTTGCTCGAATAAATTAAACATAAACTAAACTAAACACCTTATGAGAAAAGCTTTACTCTTTGTTGTTGCGGTTTTAACAATGACCCTCAGTTTTGAGGTTTCAGCGCAACAACGGGTGATTACCGGTACGGTAATTTCCGAGGAAAACGGTCAAGGGTTGCCAGGTGCAACGGTTCTCGTGAAAGGGACGAAAGTGGGTGCTACCACCGATTTGGATGGTAAGTACTCTATCAACGTTCCTGCGGGATCCGATGTGTTAGTTGTTTCTTTCGTAGGCCTTAAGGCTCAGGAAGAGGCAATTGGTAGCCGGTCCGTAGTCAATTTAACCCTTAAAGTCGATGCATCGCAGCTATCCGAAGTGGTAGTAACGGCGATCGGTATTGCAAGGGAGAAAAAAGCACTGGGTTACGCAGTAACTTCAGTAAGTAAAACACAGTTGGAGAATCGTCCAGAGGCTGACGTTGCCCGCGTATTGCAGGGTAAAGTACCAGGGGTAAATATTACCTCAACGAATGGTATGACAGGATCTGGAACTAACATGATTATCCGTGGTTACAAATCAGCTACTGGTAACAACCAGCCGTTGTTCGTTGTGGATGGGGTTCCATTTAATACCTCTACTAACGCGCAGAACGGATTTACAGGCGGTGGTGCTACTACTTCTTCTCGTTTCTTGGATATTGATCCTAACAACATCGAGACTATGTCTGTATTGAAAGGTCTTTCTGCAACAGTTCTTTATGGTGACCAAGGTAGAAATGGTGTAATCTTGATTACAACTAAATCTGGTGCATCTAAGAGAAAAGATGCTGAAGTAACGGTCAACCAGTCTGTATTCTTTAACAAGGCAGCTTCTTTACCGGATTATGGTATGGAATATGGTAACGGTTTCCAGCAAGCTCCAGGTTTCTTCTTCTCTAACTTCGGTCCGAGCATGAATACAGGATTGTTGATCAATCACCCATATGCTACTTCTTCCGTAGCTTCAATTCGTGAGGCATTTCCTCAATTTTGGGTAGATGGTAAAGTGGGCGGTACTCCTATTAAGTATGAATACAAAGCTTATAAGGATCCTTCTCAAATCTTCTTTAGACAAGGTTTAATTTCCAATAGCTCTGTTCAAGTAGCAGGTGGTTCGGCTAAGACTAGCTACAATGCAAGTTTTGGTTATACAGATGAAGAAGGCTTTACTCCAGGAAATGAAATGAAGAAGTTTAACTTCGGATTAGGAGTTAGATCTGAAATTACTGATAAGTTATCGGTTAACTCTTCTTTCACTTTCGCTAAAACTGATTTAATTTCTCCTCCTGCAAACGCATCATATGGTTCAGGATCTGATATTCCTTCTGTTTTTGGTCACGTATTGTTTACTCCACGTTCAGTGGATTTAGAAAACCTTCCGTATGAGAACCCTGTAGATAAAAGCTCTGTTTACTTTAGAGGTGGAAACGATATCACTAACCCTAACTGGTTAGTTAGATATTATAAGAATACTTCTAACGTGAATCGTTTCTTCAACTCGACTTCTTTGAACTATGATTTCAGCAATAACTTCTCTGTGACTTATCGTTTAGGTCTAGATACGTATTCTGAATTACAAGAGATCTTATACAATAAAGGAGGTGCTACGGCTAACTTAGCAACTAAAAATGGATATTATAGAACCATTAATATTAATAATACGATCTGGAACCAAGATTTAATCTTGAATTGGAAGAAAGACTTTTCTGATAAATTCAGCATGACTGCTTTATTTGGTGGAAACTCTCGTTTTGATACTTATGCACAGTCTGGTGTGGCTTCTCAAGGTCAATTGGCTTTTGGGTTGTTCAGACACTCTAACTTCGCAACCTCTTCTAGTAATGATGCCTATTCAGGTGGTACTATGAACTATGGCGTAGACGAACGTAGATATGGTGTGTATACTAACATTACATTAGACTATTCTGATTACTTGTTCTTGAACTTGTCTGCTCGTAATGACTGGACTTCTACAGTAGAAAAAGAAAACAGAAGTGTATTGTATCCAGGAGGATCTTTATCATTCATCCCTACTACGGCATTTGATTGGAGTTCTTCTACATTGAAATACCTTAAGTTGAGATTTGGTTATGGTACTTCAGCGGGTTATCCTAGCCCATACAGTACACGCAATGTCTTATCACAGTCTGCTAGAGCATTCGATCTAGGTGGTTCTGTGACTGCTACTCACTCGGTATCTAATACCTTGGGTAACCCTAACTTGAAGCCTGAGCTTCATGGTGAGGCAGAATTCGGTATGGAAGGTGTTATGTTCAATAATAAGTTGAAATTTGACATCTCTCTTTATGAGAAAAATACTACTAATTTAATTACGAATGCTCCTATTGACCCAGCAACAGGTTTTACAACAACTGCTATCAATATTGGTCGTATCAGAACTCGTGGTGCTGAATTCCAAGCTACTGTAACACCGGTATCTACTGCAGGT
>JBILCC010000066.1:0-8456 GCA_044353355.1 Aquirufa sp. | reverse complement strand
CTTCATGGCCGCTGCTTACGCCTTTAAAGGCCGCCTCCACGCAGAACGCAAGCACTGGACCCGTGCGACTTTGGCCGCTAAAAGTGCCCTTAAGTACCTGGAATATTCCCGAAATTTTGCTGATTTCAGCCCAGAACTGATGTTTGGAGACGGTTTATATAATTATTACTACTTCTTCATTAAGCAGAATTTCCCACTCTTGAGACCCGTTTTGTGGTTATTCCCTAAAGCAAACAAGAGTCAAGGTATCTCGCAATTGGAGAAAGTGAGCTACCAAGCTTTTTACACCAGGACCGAAGCCCGTTATTTCTTGTTGCAGATCTACAGCATTGAAAACATGAATGAAAAGGCCTATGGTATGGCCAAATACACCTCTGAAACCTTTCCTGACAATCCATATTTCCACCGCTATTATGCTCGTGCTGCCTTTTTGAATGGTAATATGGAAGAAGCAACATCGCTTGCCAAGGAAATTCTGAGACGTTTAGATCAGCATCAAGTAGGTTACGAAGCAACCTCAGGTAGGTATGCCAGTTATATTTTAGGCTATTATGCCTTGTATGTCTATCGAAATCAGTCTGAAGCCATCAACTACTTCAAACAATGCATGGCCTTCTCTACGTCGACTGACGCAATGGATTCAGGCTATTATTGGGCCTCTCTATTAGGCTTGGCCCGAATTTCCTACCAACAGCAAAATTATGATCAGGCAGTCGATTACTGTAAACAAGTATTAGAACACGCCGAAAAGAAGTCAACTCAATACACAGAGGCAAAGAAATTGCTTTCAGAATCCAAGAAGGCCAGAAGAAAGAAAAAATAATATGAAAGCAGCCCTCATCAAGCACTATTTCCCATCCATCACCGAGCAGCAAGAAGCTCAATTCGAGCAATTATTTCCTCTGTATTCGGAGTGGAATGAGATGATCAATGTCATCTCCCGCAAGGACATTGATAATTTGATGCTGCACCACGTTTTACACTCCTTGGCGATTGCTAAATTTATTGACTTCAAACCAGGTACAGAAGTATTAGACGTAGGAACAGGTGGAGGTTTTCCTGGGATTCCTTTGGCTATCCTCTTTCCCGAGGTGAAGTTCCATTTAGTAGACAGCATCGGAAAGAAAATCAAAGTCGTTCAAGGTGTTTCAAATTCCCTTGGTTTGAAGAATGTCACGGCCACTCACGGTCGCGCAGAAGATGTGGAAGGCGAGTTTGAATTCGTAGTTTCTCGCGCGGTGACGCGTTTGTTACCTTTCTTTGGCTGGGTGAAGAACAAGATTAGTCTAAATAGCTACCACGACGTGAAGAACGGCTTACTTTGCCTTAAAGGAGGGGATTTGCAAGAAGAATTACAGGAATTTGGTCGCAAGCACAAGGTCTATCATCTTTCCAAAAGTTTCAAGGAGGATTTCTTTGAGACGAAGAAGTTGGTGCATGTTGCGCTGTAAGCGCAGTCACGACTGCGTCGTTTTGTCGCCCTGTGGGCTTAGTCGGCGCGTTGCGCCTTGGTCGCGATGGCATCGCTCATTCCGTAGGGAATAAGTCCGATATAGCCCTGAGGTGCTCCAATGGCACAAATGGGTTGAAATACTTTCAATGCACTAAATGGCATTTTCGCGTATTGACACATTCTGTCAATACCTGAAAAGTCGCCTGAGTGTTTCGAAGTTTATATCACACCTTATTGGGTTTAGGGGCCGTAGAGGCAGATTGTATAAATCCCTCTATGCAATTCGCCGAAGGCGAAACCTAGTTTATGCTTTATGCTCTATGCTTTGAGCCGCAGGCTCATTTGAACTTTGAGCCTCTTGACAAAATGTGTCAATACCTGAAAACGCCTCTGAGTACCTCGACGTTATTTTACCTATATAGTGTTTAGAGCGCCTGGAAGTCATTGTTTGACTAATTCGCATAGCGATGAATAAGCGACGCAGTCGCGACTAAGATGCGAAGCATCGACTAAGCTGTAGGTGACTCTTTGACTAAGCTCGAAGGGCGACGGCTATGACTGCTGCGCAGCAGCTTTAAACAAATCCTTCAACGGTTTTATCTGTCTCCGAGAAATGGAGATGTTCTGCTCATTATTCAACTTTATTGCCTTTTGGTGATTAAAATCTATCGTTTGAATGGCATTGACATTTACTATGGCAGATTTTGAAGGACGAATGAATCCACGTTCAATGAGAAATGGTTCGTAGTATTTGAGTGTTCTACAAGAAATAACTGTTCTTCCGTCGTTTAGGTGAAACTTTGAATAATTGCCTTCTCCCTGAACATAAACAATTTCTTTAATACAAATCGTTTGATCGCTTACAATTAAATCACAGATTTGTTCTTTTTTAATAGTTATTGTCATAGTTTTGAACAGATAGTAAGACAAATCTAGGGCTGATTGCCATGTAAAGCACCTATAATTAGGTTATTTGCGTTATTGACTATTTTAACAGATATTTCATTTATTTACCGGTAGATAAATAATAGTTTACATATATTATTTGACCTAAATAGTGGTTTAGATTGTTTTTCAAGTTGTTATTTTTTTAGAATTCACGTACTATTCGGGATGCTTTTGTAGAATGGGCATAGCTTTTTTATTTTATTGATAAGTTTGTAATATGAAGACAAGACGATTTGGCCGGACGAACTGGCAGGTAAGTGAAGTGGGGTATGGCATGTGGGGATTAGCCGGTTGGACCGGATCTGATATTGAAGAAGTCAATAAATCATTGGACCGATCGGTCGAGTTGGGCTGTAATTTCTTTGATACGGCTTGGGGTTATGCGGAAGGTAAGAGTGAGGAAATCTTGGGAGGTCTTTTGAGACGTCATAAAGAAACAACCTTATATGCTGCGACGAAGATTCCACCGAAAAACTTTACCTGGCCATCCAAGTCTCATTTTAAAATCGAAGACTGTTTTCCGGCTGATCACATCGTAGAATACACGGAGAAAAGTTTGCGAAATCTGAAAGTAGAGCAAATTGATTTGCAGCAGTTCCATGTGTGGGAAGATGCGTGGGCGGATCGCGATGAGTGGAAAATGGCGGTGGAGAAATTGACGAAAGAAGGTAAGGTGGCTCACTGGGGAGTTTCGGTGAACCGTTGGGAGCCAAACAATTGTTTGCAGACCTTGGAAACAGGATTGATTTCTTCGGTGCAGGTTATTTACAATATTTTTGACCAAAACCCAGAAGACCAATTATTCCCGCTATGTAAGAAATTAGACGTGGGTGTAATTGCGCGCGTTCCTTTTGATGAGGGAAGTTTGACAGGTTTGATGACGTACGATACGACATTCCCAGCAAATGATTGGCGTTCGACCTATTTCGTTCCAGAGAATTTGATTTCGAGTGTGGATCACGCCAATGCTTTGAAACCCTTGGTCCCAGAAGGAATGGATTTGCCTGAAATGGCTTTACGTTTTATCCTTTCAAATCCGGACGTGGGTACAATCATTCCAGGTATGCGGAAGATTAAGCACGTAGAAAGTAATACCGCCACTTCGGATGGAGAAGGTTTATCAGCAGAATTAGTTGAAGAATTGCGCGCGCACCGTTGGGAGCGTCAGCCTACTTCTTGGTCGCAGTAAAAAGTTCTTTTAATGCGGCCTCTTCCCGGAACCCCGATGTTTTAGTGATCAACTCCCCTTTGGAGAAGACGATGAAACTCGGGATTTCATCTATTCCGTAGGCCTGCATGATGGCCTGGTTGCCGTCTGCTTCGACCTTTAAAACCGTCACGCGACCTTTGAATTCTGCAGATAATTTATCGACGATGGGCATCATTTTTAGGCAGGGCGCACACCATTTGGCATAAAAATCCACCACAACGGCATCAGATGAAGCGATTTCTTTTTTGAAGTCTGCCAAATTCCAAGCCGCATCATGCTTCACATCGGGTACTCCCTCTAAAGGCTTCAGACGAGTCGTCCATTTCAAATAGCCCCCTTTCATTTCCGTCACTTGAAAACCTGCGGCGCGCATTTGCTCCGCAGCTTGGGCAGAACGCCCGCCTGATAAACAATAGATAAGGACTGGTTTGTCTTTCGAAAGTTGCGCGACCTTGGCGCTGAAATCTGGGGAACGAAAGTCGATGTTCATCGCCTTTGGCAAATGTCCTCCTCCAAATTCTCCTGAAGTACGGACGTCCAGTAAGTATGCATTCGGAGTCTCTTTGATCTTCTTTTCGAAGGTGTCTACGTCCACATTTTGGGCAAACGTACTGATGGTCAGCAGTGAAAGAAAGATCAATGACAGAGAAACGATGCGAATTTTCATGACTTTAATACGGATTTTAGGCAAAATTTACGTTATTTTGCATGGCAATTTAGCCAATAAGTAAGTAATTCTTTAATCAAAATAAATAAAATACGATGAGTGCAATACAGTATGTACACGCAAGACAAATTTTAGATTCACGCGGAAATCCAACGATTGAGGTGGATATCAAGACTGAAGACGGCGCTTTTGGACGTGCAGCGGTTCCATCTGGAGCTTCTACAGGTATCCACGAAGCAGTTGAACTTCGTGACGAAGACAAATCAGTTTACGTAGGTAAGGGTGTTTTAAAAGCAGTTGAAAATGTAAATACGGCGATTGCAGAAGAACTTTGGGGTTTAGAAGTGTCTGAGCAAAACATGATCGATAACATCATGATTGAATTAGACGGAACTCCTAATAAAAGCAAATTAGGCGCTAACGCGATCCTAGGCGTTTCTATGGCGGTTGCGAAAGCAGCAGCACAAGAAGCAGGTTTATCTTTATACCGTTACATCGGTGGCGTTAACGCAAACACGTTACCAGTTCCAATGATGAACATCTTAAACGGTGGTTCTCACGCGGATAACTCGATTGACTTCCAAGAATTCATGGTTATGCCAGCGAAAGCGGAGTCATTCTCTCAAGCTTTACGTATGGGTACGGAGGTTTTCCACGCATTGAAAGGTGTGTTGAAGTCCAAAGGATATTCTACTAACGTAGGTGATGAAGGTGGTTTTGCACCAAACATCAAGTCAAACGAAGAGGCTATCGAAATCGTATTGCAATCGATCGAAAAAGCAGGATACAAGCCAGGCGAAGAAATCTTCATCGCAATGGATGCAGCTGCGTCTGAATTCTATGATGAGAAAACAGGTCTTTACACGTTCAAAAAATCTGACGGAAAGCAATTGAACTCTATGGAGATGGCTGCTTACTGGAAGACTTGGGCTGACAAATACCCAATCATCTCGATCGAAGACGGTATGGCTGAAGACGATTGGGCAGGTTGGGCTGAGCAAACTAAATTGATCGGTTCTAAGTGTCAATTAGTAGGGGACGATTTATTCGTAACGAACGTGAAGCGTTTACAACAAGGTATCGAAAAAGGCGTTGCAAACGCAGTTTTGGTAAAAGTAAACCAAATTGGTTCATTAACTGAAACGATCGACACGGTGAACTTAGCGAAACGCAATTCATACAAAAACATCATGTCACACCGTTCAGGAGAGACTGAAGATGCTACCATCGCTGACTTAGCAGTAGCATTGAACACAGGCCAAATCAAAACTGGTTCTGCATCTCGTTCTGACCGTATGGCTAAATACAACCAATTGCTTCGCATTGAGGAGGAATTAGGTGCTAACGCGTATTTCCCAGGTTTGAATTTCTAATTCTATGCTAGAACGCGTTCGTAGTCTATTTTTAGGGCCAAATCGTTTCTATTACATTTCTACCAGTGTTTTATTGGTTTGGATGTTCGTATTAGATAGTAATGATATTACGGTTCAATATAGACTCTACACTGAACTGGCAGACTTGAAGGCAGAACACGAATACTATCGGCACAAGTTAAAGGAGCTGAAACAAGAACGTTCTGCCGTAATGGGCAATCCAGCGTTGTTAGAAAAATACGCTCGGGAGAAATATTTCATGAAGCGACCATCCGAGGATGTCTTCGTGATAGTCGATCAAGAGAATCAACCGATTGAAAAATAAAAAAGTCCAGCTGAAATGCTGGACTTTTTTATTTCAAAGTTCAAAGAGCAAAGTTCAAATGAGCCTTCGGATCAAAGAATATAGCACAAAGCACAAAGAATAAAGATGATTTCGCCGGAGGCGAATCATATAGTGATTGTTCCTCTAGGTGCTCCAACCCCAATAAAGTGTGAAATAAACTTCGAGGTACTCAGGCGACTTTTCAGGTATTGACAGAATGTGTCAAAACGCGAAAATGCCATTTAGCACTTTGAAAGTATTTCAACTCATTCCCTCCGGACTGCGCGAAGCGCCTACCTCGGACTAAGCGACGCAGTCGCGACTAAGTTTGCCGCGAAGCGCAAACGACTCTCTGACTTGTTTTAATTTTCGCAGCGCGAAAATTAAAACAACGCCACCCCCGTCATCTCTTTCGGTTGAGCCACGCCCATCATTTTCAAGATCGTAGGAGACACATCACCTAGTTTACCATCGCGAAGCGTTGGTTTGAAGTCGTTATCTACTAAAATGCATGGAACCAAGTTTGTTGAGTGAGCTGTGTTTGGCGAACCATCTTCGTTCATCATTACGTCCGCGTTACCGTGGTCAGCGATGATGATGAAGGAATAGCCGTGTGCAAGACCCGCTGTTACGACTGCCTCTGCGCAAGCATCTACGGTTTCGACTGCTTTCACTACAGCAGAGAAAACACCCGTGTGGCCTACCATGTCCGGATTTGCAAAGTTCAAGCAGACGAAGTCTACTTCCTCTTTTTCTAATTCTGGGATCAACGCATCGCGAAGATCTGCTGCTGACATTTCGGGTTGAAGATCGTAGGTGGCGACTTTTGGGGAGTTGCGTAGGATGTTTTGTTGTCCTGTGAAAAGGGCCTCGCGACCGCCAGAGAAGAAGAACGTAACGTGGGGGTATTTTTCGGTTTCGGCGATGCGAATTTGTTTTTTACCCGCGCCCTCTAGGACCTCACCCATCGTCATTGGAAGGTTGGAATCGTTGAAGATCACTTGGACGTTTTGGAACTCTTTATCGTATTCCGTCATCGTCAAGTAGTACAAATTCAATTTGTGCATACCCTCTTCAGAAAAATCACGCTGCGTCAAAGCCTGAGTGATTTCGCGACCACGGTCGGTGCGGAAGTTGAAGCAGATTACTACGTCGCCCTCTTGGATGTTGCCAATAGGAGCACCAGACGCATCGGTCATGATGATCGGGTGGATGAATTCGTCTGTTACACCAGCCGCGTAGCTAGCTTCGATGGATTTTAGTACATCAGTTGAAGGATTTCCTTCACCGTTAACCATCGCTTTGTAGGCCAAAGCCACACGCTCCCAGCGATTATCGCGGTCCATCGCGTAGTAACGACCCGTTACTGAGGCGATTTGCGTGTTGGTTTTTAACGTATGTTGGTATAAATCAGTCATGAATTTCAGACCCGATTTGGGATCTGTATCACGACCATCTGTGAAAGCGTGGACGAAAACTTTGCCCAAACCTGCCTCTGACGCCGTCGAAAGCAAGGATTTCAAGTGCTCGATGTGTGCGTGAACGCCGCCGTCGGACACGAGACCCATGAAGTGAACGGATTTATTGTTTGCTTTAGCATAGTCGAATGCTTTCGCTAATTCAGGCTCTTGGCCCAAGGTATTTTCTGTGACTGCTTTGTTGATGCGAACGAGGTTTTGGTAGACCACGCGGCCTGCCCCTAAGTTCATGTGGCCCACTTCGGAGTTGCCCATTTGGCCCTCTGGTAAACCTACTGCTAAGCCGGACGCCTCTAATTTCGAGTGCGCATATTTGCCGTAAAGCGAAGAAATAAATGGCGTTTTCGCCGCGTCGATTGCGGAAACTTTGGGGTTTGTTGCGATGCCCCAGCCATCTAAGATCATTAAAACTACTTTCTTATCCATTCTTTATCGTATTACATTTCACCACGAAATTACCCATTTCTAGGCAATTTGCCTAGATTCTATTGTTCATTTGTTCTGCCAAAGCCTTGATATCCACCACCTCAATCGTCTTCTTCTCGGTCGGAAAGACAGCCACCTCGATCATCGCCTTTGCTAATTCCTCCAAAGTAGACGCCGTCCTCCCCGCCACCAAAAGCAGCAGCGGATATATCCAATCGATGTATTTATAGTATTTCAAGGTGAATTTATTCCCCTTCATCGGTTGCAAATACCCCGGTCTAAACGAATAAGAATCCCGAAAACCCATCTTTTTCAGATCATTTTCCGTCTTCCCCTTTATCCTCGCCCACATAATCGAACCCTTTTCGCTGCTGTCCGTGGACATCCCAGAAATATAGCTGAAGCTAATGTTTTTTGGCATTTGAGCTGCAAAACCCAAGGTTAAGTCGTATGTCTTGCTCCTAAACTCCTCCTCCTTCATCCCCACGGACGAAACCCCCAAACAAAACAGGCATGCATCGTAGTCTTTCACCACCTCTTTGATTTCTTCTGGTTCGTAAAAATCGGCCAAAAAAT
>JBILCC010000065.1:0-8464 GCA_044353355.1 Aquirufa sp. | reverse complement strand
GCATCATATACATCAATTGGTGGAGCCACTTTCGCCTTAATGGCCTCAATAAAGGCGCGCAAAACGAAATAATCAATACCTCCATGGCCTGCATTCTCTGCATCTGCTGCGTGGGCTTTCCACAAAGGGTGATCATATTTCTCTAAATAAGGTTTTGCTTCTTCCCAGCGATGTGCTTTGGACGAAACACCCTCTAAATAGATGGACCTATTATCTTCCATCCACAAACCCTTCGTTCCTTGAACTCGGAATCCTAACGAATAAGGGCGAGGAGAATTGGTATCATGCGTAATGAGAATTGTTTCCCCATTCACACATTTGATCATTGTTTGGACAATATCACCACATTTGAAATTCACTTTCGCATTGGGATGATCTGCGCCTCCTTTATCAACAATGTACTTATGAAGTCCCAAAGCAGGGGTAGCCATAGCCGTTAAATAAGAAAATTGATTACCTCTATTAATATTTAACATCTCCGCCACCGGCCCTAAACCGTGTGTTGGATACAAATCTCCATTGCGATCGACAGAATGCTGGGTACGCCATTTGGCCTCAGAAAATCCTTTCTCACCAAACTCAACACCACCGCCATAAGCCTGCTTGCCATCATTGAATTTCACTTCTCGTAAATCATGCTGGTAGCCACATTGAACATGGTTCAAGGTTCCAAACATACCCTGGCGAACCATATTTAATGTCGCAAGCACATCTCTACGGTAACATACATTTTCTAAAATCATGCAATGTGAACCCGTTTTCTCATACATATTCACGAGATCCCATGATTCCTTCAAAGTTACAGTAGCTGAAACTTCCACACCAGCATACTTACCTTGTTTCATCACTTCTAAGGCCATCGGAACGTGCCATTCCCAAGGAGTGGCAATGACTACACCATCAATATCTGTACGTTTCGCTAAGTTTTCGAAATCTTTTTCCGTCTTTCCATAAACGGATGGGGCTGGTCGCCCCTTGTCTGAAACCATCTTTAATGCAATATCAATCGCTTTAGGATCAATATCACAGATGGCTACAACCTCAACATCAGGCCGATACATTGCCATTTCGAGGTGATTTTGTCCTCTTAATCCTACACCGATAAAACCTAAACGTACTTTCGTTTGTTCTACAGGGGACTGTCGTAGGAATGTGGGGAATAAAGCGGTGCCAGAGGTATACACTAAGGAATCGGAGATAAACTTCCTTCTTTTCATTTGTTTACTGATTAGTCTAATAGGTTTTACAAAGATGAAATTTAAGGAAAATACTTTAAATTTATAAGAATTTAGAAAAAATGACTGAAGCCCCTCGCGTTACCGTATTTCGAAAAGAACATTTCAATGCTGCGCATCGTTTGCATAATCCCCTTTGGACAGCAGAGAAAAACAAAGAAATTTTCGGTTTATGTAACAATCCGAACTACCATGGACATAATTATGAAATTATTATTCAGGTAACCGGAACAATTGACCCAGAAACGGGTTATGTAATCGATACGAAGTTTTTATCAGATTTAGCCCAAACTGAAGTTTGCAAAAAATTTGATCACAAGAATTTAAATTTAGACGTACCTGAGTTCGCTAATTTGAATCCTTCAGCCGAAAACATCGTCATGGTGATTTACAATAAACTAAGGGCTAAACTCCCTTCTAAATTAGATTTAAAAATTAGATTGTATGAAACAGAAAGAAATTTCGTTGAATTCCCTGCTAATTGATACCGACCGTTTCTTGTTAACTGACGAGGAAATTGGAGATAATCATGTAGCCACCTCTATCGAAACACCGATGAGGGAGGATGCTTTTGATCTTTCTGATTCGGAGAAAATAGCCATCATTGAATCGCATTTCCGTGAAATCATGTTAACCCTCGGGTTAGATTTATCAGATGATTCATTACGAGGTACTCCTAAGAGAGTAGCTAAAATGTACATAGAGGAAATCTTTAGCGGATTAAATCCGGCTAATGAGCCTAAAATTGCCTTATTTGAGAATAAGTATCAGTACAATGAAATGCTGATCGAAAAGAATATCTCTTTCTATTCTAATTGTGAGCACCATTTCGTACCTATCATGGGTAAGACGCATATCGCTTATATTTCATCTGGACAAGTGATTGGCCTTTCGAAACTGAATCGTATTGTACAATTTTATGCCAAAAGACCCCAGGTGCAAGAGCGTCTTACCATGCAAATTGCGAAACATCTCCAAAGAGTCTTGAAAACTGATCACGTAGCTGTTTTTATTGATGCAAAACACTTGTGTGTTTCTTCTAGAGGAGTAAAAGACGAAGCTACGTCGACCATTACTTCCTACTATGGGGGTAAATTCCAAGAGGACAATACCAGAAGAGAATTCTTACAATCTATTCAAGCCTAAACCATGGGAAAATACGTTATTGTTGGGGCTAGCCAAGGAATTGGAGAGTCCATCGCTACTGCTTTGCTTGCTACTGGCCACAAAGTGATTAACTTCTCTAGAAATCCTTCCTCCATTAATGGAGTAGAAAACCATAGCTGGGATGCCTTAGGGACTGATGATTCAGCTATAGTTGCCATCACCGGACCTGTAGACGGAATCGCCTATTGCCCAGGAAGTATTAATTTAAAGCCCTTTCATCGCTTGACTTCGGTAGATTTCGAGAAGGACTTTCAGATTAACGTGTTAGGTGCGGTTCGGGTGATTCAGGCACTATTGCCAGCATTGAAACAGTCTGAGACTTCATCCATTGTCCTTTTCAGTACCGTGGCCGTTCAAACAGGCATGGGCTTTCACGCTTCGATTGCCAGCGCTAAAGGAGCTATTGAAGGTCTGACTCGATCGTTAGCAGCGGAATTAGCGGCTAACAAGATTCGCGTCAATGCGATTGCACCTTCTCTTACTCAAACACCATTAGCGGGAGCACTATTAAATTCTCCGGAGAAAATCGAGGCAGGGGGCAAAAGACATCCATTAGGACGTGTGGGACAATCAGAAGATATAGCTAATCTAGCGACATTCTTATTGAATCCAGCTAATTCGTGGATTACAGGACAGATCATAGGTGTAGACGGAGGAATAGGTTCACTTAGAACAAGTTAAGAACGAGCTAACGTCTCATTGAAATGTTTTTGGTTTAAGGCCAAATTCATCTGATTCCACTCTATTTTCTTCGAAAATGTAGCCTTTCTAATCGCACAATCTGCGATAGTACAATGACTACAACACTCATCTAAACAAGGATCCGCGTGGACGAATATCTCCACGTGGGTGGCTTGTATTTCCTTCAGCATTTCTTCAAAACCGTGAATTTCTTCATGTGTTCTGTTTAAATCCCAATAACGCGGCAAAGTCAAGTGACAATCGATATGCAAATCACCGCCATATTGTTGAACGCGTAGATTATGTAGATCAATCCATTCTTCTTTTTTGTTTGCTACCACCCAACCAGTCACCTTTTGAAATAAGGCAGGGTTTGTTTCATCCATTAAGGCAGCTACAGACTCCCGGATCAAATGAACACCTTGCCAGCTCATAAATCCGGCAAACAAGAAAGAGGCGATAGAATCGACCCAAAACCAATGGGTATAATACGTTATTGCTAAAGCCACCACTACTAAAATGCCATTATAGGCATCTAGACGCAAGTGTTTCCCGTCTGCGATAAGAGCAGGAGAGTGGGAGGAGCGGCCTTTTTGGACTAAGAAATAACCCATTAAACCATTAATTCCTGCAGAAACAAATGAAACAGCCATACCCACATCTAAGCTCTTCAACTCAGGAGATGAATAGAGATGCTGTGACGCATGAAGGATAATGTAGGCAGCAGCTAATAAAATAAGTACCCCCTCTAATCCTGAGGCAAAAAATTCAATTTTTCCGTGACCATACGGATGGTTCAAATCCTTAGGTAAGGAGGCTAAATAGATCGAATAATAGGCAAAACAGGCGGCGACCACATTGATAATCGACTCTAATGCATCTGTCAATAAGGTCGTGGATCCACTCGCATAGTAGACGGCAAATTTCGCGACCATGATGAGCACCGAAACGATAAAAGAAAGAAGGACAAGCCGCTGTTTCATTAGCACAAAGATAGTATTTTTACCGAATGGAAACGGAAAACAATCCCTGGAAAACAATCAGTCAAGAAACCGCCTATGAAAATGGGTGGATTCGAGTGGAGCACCACAACGTTATAAATCCTGCCGGAAATCCAGGTATTTATGGGAAAGTGCACTATAAAAACACTGCCATTTCCATCGTGGCTATAGACTCGGAAGGTTACACCTATTTAGTGGGGCAATACCGGTACACGCTGAATGCGTATTCATGGGAAGTACCCGAAGGAGGCTGCTCCATTGAATCAGGAGAATCTATATTAGACGCAGCTAAACGTGAACTTTTAGAAGAAACAGGACTAGTCGCTATAAAATGGACAGAAATAGGAGAGGTCTACCTCTCTAATTCGGTGAGTGATGAGAAAGCGGTGATGTATTTAGCCCAAAACCTAAGCCAGCATCAAGCCTGCCCAGAAGAAACCGAACAATTAAAAATACGTAAGTTACCGTTAAAAGAGGCGATTGAAATGGCTCAAAATGGTCAAATTACTGATGCCTTGAGTGTGTTGAGTCTTTTAAAGATCCCAACTTTGCATCTGCTTTAACTCATCATAATCGGTCAAATCATATTTAATCGGTACGATACTGACATAGTTCTCCGCGAGAGCATCTAAATCCGTATTGTTATTCAAGTCTTCATTGTGTAAATCTCCATCCATCCAATAATAGGGCTTACCATAAGGATCTTTGCGCTCTTCGAAACGCTCCCTAAAGATTGCATTGGCTTGTTTAACCACTTTCACCCCTTGCAAAGGCATCGAAGAATGTGCGGGGAAATTCACGTTTAATGTCAATCCTTTGGGCAATCCATGAACTAACACTTGTTGGCAAATTTTGATAATATAATCGTGGCAATGCGAGAAATCCGCATCTGAAGCAAAATCGCAAAGGGAGAATCCGATAGCCGGAATACCCTCCATCGCCGCTTCGATAGCCGCAGACATGGTTCCTGAATATAAAACCGCAATGGAAGCATTCGAACCGTGATTAATACCCGAAACGACTAAATCAATTTTTCGACCTTTTAGAATTTGGTGTTTACCGATCTTCACACAATCTGCTGGCGTTCCTGAACACTTATAGGATTGAACATGATCCCCAAAATCATTCGTCTTTACCACCCTCAAAGGTTCCCCTAATGTAATCGCATGACCCATTCCTGATTGATGCGAATCTGGTGCTACTACGACAACTTCTCCCATTTCGGACATAATTTCTGTTAATACACGAATGCCTTTTGAATGTATAGAATCGTCGTTTGCGATGAGAATAAGAGGTTTCATATTTGCTATTTTGATTGCAATTTACAAATTTTGGTCATGATTTTACGTAAAGCTACTTTAGAAGACATACCACTGATTCAAGAAATTGCAGAAGAAGCGTGGAGACCCACTTATGACCCTATTTTATCCGAGGAACAAACGCAATACATGCTACCATTGATGTATGCTACTGAGGTTCTGCAAAAGCAAATCGAAATTTTCTTGATTTTACAAATAGATGAAGTAGGAATGGGCTATTGTGCTTTTGAGCGAACCTCAGAAACGGAGGCTAAGCTTAATAAACTATACTTAAGGCCTACCTTAAAACATAAAGGAGCTGGAAGCTTCATTATCGAAGAAATAAGCAATAAGGCTCGCTCCATGGGCCTCACATCCATCTATTTAAACGTCAATAAATACAATTCTGCTGTGGAGTTTTACTTGAAGAAAGGATTCATTAAAGACAGCGAGGTGGTACTAGATATTGGCAATGGCTATGTAATGGATGATTATGTTATGCGATTGAAGCTATAGCGCGCTCAATCAAAAACCTGATTTGGCCTTCTGGGTCTTTCGAAAATTCGTTCGTGATGCGGTTCGCTAAAATAGCATTCAATGAAATCATTTCGTGCCCCATAGCGCCTCCAAAGGCGTAATAGGCTGCCGTTTCCATTTCGATATTGGTGATTTCTTGTTCACCTAACTTAGCAGCAGCGACTTTTTCTAAAAAATCAGGTCTTATCGATTGCATTCTTATCGTGCGTCCTTGCGGCGCATAAAATCCGGGGGCTGTTAAGGTAACTCCTTTGTATGCGTTTAGAGATTCAAATTTAGCTAATAGTATTGAACTTGCTTTCGCTGCGTATAGTGGCATAGAATAATCAATCGAGTTTGTCCATTTAGCTAGCAATTCAGTTGAAATGGATTGCGGTGAATCAAAGCCATAAAACTGAGCTAAATTATCAAAACCTATCGCGGCTGTTGATATTAAAATGGAATCCACCGGAATATGAGCTTGTATACTTCCTGAGGTACCGATTCGAATTAATTGTAGAGATCTTTTTTCCACTTTCTCTAGACGCGTTTGAAAATCAATATTCACTAAGGCATCTAACTCATTCATCACAATCTCTACATTATCTGCGCCGATTCCGCTGGATAATACACCGATCTTTTTACCCCGTAAAATACCTAAATGCGTCACAAACTCCCGTTTATGAACCATTTCTATGACCTCATCAAAATAGCGAGAAACTGCAGGAACTCGTTCCGGATCACCTACTAGAATAAGCGTATCTGGAATTTGGTCAGGCCTTAAGTTCAAATGATAAGAACTTCCGTCTGGATTAATGATTAAGTCTGTAGGAGAGAAATAGGTCATGCGCAAATTTATTGATAATTTTCCAATGTAATCATCCTTACATGAAAAGTAAAAAGTCCGAAATACATTCGAATCTCCGCTCTATCCTAGAGAAAACGTTAGACGAAGCGCGTAGAGAATATGTTTTGGCCAAAGAATCCCGCGATTCCGATACGAAAAGTAGCGCCGGTGATAAATTTGAAACAGGACGCGAGATGATGCAGAGAGAGATGGATAAGCTGAGTGCTTTGGTAGATAATACATTCTATTCTTTGAGTAAACTAGATCGACTAGCTGATTTACCCGCATCAGCGGTCATTACAGAGGGCAGTTTAGTGGAGACTGATCAAGAAACGTATTATATCTCGATTGGATACGGTAAACTAGATGCAGTTTATGCTATTTCTATAGAATCTCCACTGGGTATTGAGTTAAAAGGAAAAAAAGTAGGGCATCGTGTCGAGATGCGCGGTCGAATAATCACCATAATATCAATTCTATGAAAAATGCACATTATTTTTATCTATTTCTCTCATTAGTAGGAGGAAGTATCACCTTTTACTACGTGTATGAAGGCATAATGCTAAATAAGGGAAATTTTAATGTTGTTGATTTTGTCCAAAGTACCTGGACATCAAACCCATATGCTAAAAGTTTGAGTTGCGATTTTTGGACGGGAGCAGTAACAGGGACCTTTTTCATTCTGGTAGAAGGATTACGGATTAAAATTAAATACCTGTACCTTTATTTATTGGCAACGGTATTAATAGGCTTTGCCTTTGCATTTCCCTTATTTTTGTTTTCCAGACACCGTCAATTACAATTATCCTAACATGGACGAATACATCAAGACTTTCCCGGAAGCCACTCAAAAGATATTAATCGAAGTACGTGACGCCATTCGTTCCGTTGTTCCAGAAGAAACAGAAGAAACTATGTCTTATGGAATGCCCACGTTTAAATTAAATGGTAATTTAATCCATTTTGCTGCGTGGAATAACCATTTAGGCTTTTATCCGACGCCCAGCGGCATCAAGAATTTCGTACAAGAATTAGCACCTTATGAAGGCTCGAAAGGGGCAATAAAATTCCCTTACCATTCTCCCATGCCTTTAGAGCTCATCAAAGAAATTACTGTATTCAGGGTTCAGGAGAATTTGGCCAAAAAGAAAAAAGGCTCATAATTGAGCCTTTTTTTGTTTTTCTATTTTCTCTGTCCGTTTAAAGGACTTGAAACCTAATTCAGGAGAATAACCCACTGAGTTTTTAGAATAATACCCTTTCTCGTTATAAGGCCGCTTCCTTGGATGTTCTTTGCATTGCTGAGAACAAGCGCCCTCCATCTCCTTTAAACAAGAGGGGCAAATAGCTAAATGCTCATTACATTCTGGATTAGCACAATTGACCATGTGATCTGATTTCGTATGGCACACATGGCATTCAGATACAACTTCCGGATTAACTGAATTCACCGCCGTAGCGACACGGTTATCAAATACATAGCAAGAACCATCAAAATCCTCCCCACCTTCTTCTAAACCATATTTTATAATACCTCCATGCAATTGATACACATCCGTAAACCCTTTTTCGATAAGGTAGGCTGACGCTTTCTCACATTTGATACCACCCGTACAATAGGTAATCACTTTTTTGTTTTTCAAATGCTCAATCTCCTGCACATGGTCAGGCAAATCGCGCAGATTTTCCATGTCAAAAGTATAGGCACCTTTAAAACGG
>JBILCC010000064.1:0-8481 GCA_044353355.1 Aquirufa sp. | reverse complement strand
AAGCCACCCACGTTGTGGTGAGATTTGATCGTTGCGCTTGGTCCTTTTAGGGAAACGGATTCGATTTTATCTGGGTAAATCGTGCCTTGGCCTAACCATGAAACACCCTCAATTAAATGTGCCTCCTCGTCGAATACCTCGATAAAGGTCTTCCCGATGGCTTTACGCTTGTCTTCTGGATCTGTTAAGCCTTTTAGGGCGTCGTAGAAACGTTGTTTGGAGTTTACTCCTTTTACGTTTAGGCCTAGTGTTTCGTAGGATGCCAAAACTTGTTCGAATTCATCCTTGCGCAACAAACCATTATCTACGAAGATGCAATACAGGTTTTTGCCGATCGCGCGGTGTAATAAAACCGCAGCCACTGAGCTATCTACCCCGCCAGAAAGACCTAGAACGACTTTGTCATTCCCTAATTTGGCCTGAAGTTCTGCAACGGTTCTATCTACGAAAGAATCAGATGTCCACGTCTGAGCGCAGCCACAAATTCCTACGATAAAGTTCTTGATTAAAATGCTTCCTTCCGTCGAGTGCGTCACTTCCGGGTGGAATTGAATACCGAAAATCGGCTTAGAAACGTGGGCAAATGCCGCTACACGAACGGTCTCGGTCGAACCGATCAACTCATATTCAGACGGCAATTCCATAATGGTATCGCCGTGTGACATCCAAACCTGACCTGTCGCCGATAAGCCTTTCAATAATGGACTCTCCTTTACACTTGTCATGTGGGCACGACCGTATTCACGGTGACCCGATGCTTGAACGGAGCCTCCGCCCTGGTGCGCTAATAATTGCGCTCCATAGCAAATGCCTAAAATGGGCAAAGAACCAAACAGACTTAAATCTATGCGAGGGGAATCTTCATCTCTCACCGAGCAAGGACTTCCGGAAAGGATAATTCCTTTCACCGATTCGTCGATTTCTGGAATGTGATTAAAAGGATGTATTTCGCAATAGACTTGCGCTTCTCTGATGCGACGCGCAATTAATTGGGTCACCTGAGAACCGAAATCAAGAATAAGGATCTTTTCCGCCATGTTTGTTTTTGCTTAAAAATAAACGGCAAATGTCGGAATTTTTTGCCTAATTCTAACGATAAAGCAGGTAATTTTGGCGCATTTTTCGGTATTGAACTAATCCTGGCTCCCAAGAATCCCGAATTTCTTTCTCTGATTTACCTGCGATAATAGCAAGTCGCAAAGAATCCGTTCCCGCTAGCTTATCGAAGAAAGATGGCGACGTAAAGAATTTCTCCCCTAAACCTGATTTACTGTAGAAATACAAGAGGTACTTCAGACTGAAGCCTAAATTTCGTGCAGGCAATGTAGACAGGTTATACCCATAACATTTCTGGCCTTTTAAGGGAGGATCCATCGCGCCTGGCTTTGGTACCGGCGTAAAAGTATAATCTCCTAGACCAGCGATATTAGTTCCGGCTACCTGAAATTGCAAATCCGTTCCTCTGCCGATACTCACATTCGTTCCTTCAAACAAGCAAAGTGATGGATATAAGGCGATGGATTGATCATTGGGTAAATTAGGCGATGGTGCAATGGAAACGTGAACCGGAGATGCGTGAGTATAATTAGCGACAGGGATCACATTCAAAGAAGCTTTGGCACTATTTGCTAACCAACCCTCTCCATTAATCATGCGCGCTAATTCTCCGAGTGTACAACCGTGCACCACAGGAATCGGGTTCAAACCCACGAAAGACGCCTGCGCCTTTTCTAATACGGGTCCATCCACATAATGTCCGTTCGGATTCGGGCGATCTAAAACCGTCAAAGGCACCTTATTCTCCGCACAAGCCTCTAAGACATAATGCAGAGTGGACGAATAAGTATAGAAACGCGCACCTACGTCTTGAATATCGAATAGAACGACATCTATTCCTTGCAAGTCTTCCGGCGTAGGTTTCTTATGTTTACCATACAAGGAAATGAGGGAAAGTCCCGTTTTACGATCTACCTCATTATCAATGTGCGCTCCCGCATCAGCTGTACCTCGGAAACCATGCTCAGGTGCAAAAATCTTCTTCACTGAAACGCCTAAGGACAATAAGGTATCTGCTAGATGTGCTTTACCTACGACAGAAGTATGATTGACCACGAGCGCCACGTTTTTTCCTTTCAAGGAAGGAAGGTAGGCGGTGAATTGGGCAGCACCAGGAATAAACGCTTTTTGAGAGAATCCTGTAAAAGCCAAAAGGCTTAACAATAAGACAATACTATTTGATTTACGCCCCATTCGTGTTTTCTTTGCGGTTCAGAATTGAAAATCAAATCTAATGAATTTCCCTCTTTTTGTCGCTAGGCGTATTCGGAAAACTCAGGACACCTCCTTTTCTAAGACGGTGACCTATGTAGGTATCGGGACGGTGGCTGTAGGAACAGCGATTATTCTGGTGTCGTTTGCGATTCTTTTTGGCTTTAAATCTACTATTGAAGATAAGCTTACAAGCTTTTCTGGCGATGCACGCATCTCTCAAATCTCAGGCAATCATTCTTTTTCAGAAATCCCCTTGGTTCGTAACCGAACTTGGGAAGCACAAACATTAAAGCGTCCGGAGATTGATCATATTCAAGCTCATATTCAGAGACCTGGTATTATTGTGGGAAAGGATGGTTTGGCTGGAATCATAGTGAAAGGGATTGGGAAAGATCTTCCCGTCAAGCAACTAGAAAAAAACATCATTAGTGGATCACCCGCTATTAATGGACCTCAAGAGATTATTCTGAGTAAAACTTTGGCAAAGCAACTTAAGGTTAAAACGGATAACTCGCTGATCCTCTATTTTCTGAGCGCTCCAGAAAGGCCAAGAAAAGTAAAAATAAAAGGCATCTACGAGACTGGGCTTGAAGAACTGGATAAATTAATAGTGTTAGCAGACCGCGACTGGGTCCAAAAAATGAACGGCTGGACGGCTGATTCGTTAGGTACCTATGAGATCTTCTTTAAAGAAAAGCAAAATCTACAAGCGAAAACCAATGCCTTAGCCAAGACAATGCCGCCGGAATGGAGCATTAAACCCGTGACAGAGATCTATCCTGGTCTATTTGAATGGATGACTATGCTGGATAGAAACATCGTGATTTTCATTAGCCTCCTCTTCGTAGTAGCTTGCTTTAATCTGATTGCCACACTTTGGGTACTCATTATGGAACGCGTACCTATGGTGGGACTTTTGAAATCGATGGGAGCCTCCGCTTCACAGATTCGCCGAATATTTTGGTGGAATGGCCTTTTTATTTTGGTAAGAGGTTTAATCATCGGAAATGGCATTGCATTTCTTTTCTGCTATCTACAATATAACTATCAACTGATACCTCTAGATCCAGAAAGTTACTTCATGAACAATGTGCCTATCGAATGGGATGCGGCTACCTGGGGAATTGTCAATGGACTTACGATTCTTTTAGTAAGCTTTATGATGAGCATTCCTACCCTGTTGATTACCAAAATAGAGCCTAATGAGGCGCTTAATTTCAAGAATTAATGCTCAAGAAACTTATATTGCTACTGTGCTCCATATCAGCCGTACATGCACAAGATAGCCTCCGCTATTCCATTGATTTAACTAAATTAAAGAAAGATCGCCTCACGGTTGAAGTACAACTACCTGTAGGTGTAAAGGAGTTTTGTTTCCCGAAAATGGTACCGGGCACCTATGCGATCTATCATTTTGGAAGGTATGTAAGTAATCTGCAAGCCTTTGACCAAAATGGAAAGTCCCTACTTGTCGTTCGGAAGGACACGAATACTTTTGCTTTCAAAAATGCCTCCTCTCTTAGCTATGAGGTAGATGATACCTGGGATAGCCCTGAGATTAAAGGAACCTATATATTTGAGCCTGCGGGTACTAATTTTCAAAAAGATACCTTATTTGCCCTCAATACACATGCATTACTGGGCTATATTAAAGGGCGAGAACAAATCCCTGTTTCATTGCAATTGAAAACTTCGAAAGGATTAGTTGCCTCCTCCTCTATCATGTCAAAGGATGGAAAGTATGTAGCCTCCTCCTACCAAAAATTAACTGATGCGCCCATCCTTGTGGCACCAGCCGATACGGTTCATTTGCGAGTGGCGAATGCTGATATTTTGATTTCTGTTTATTCACCTAACAAAAAAATAAAGGCTTCAGAGGTGGCTGAGCAATTAACACCTTTATTGAAAGCCCAATTAAACTACCTAGGGGGAACTTTCCCCGTTGAAAATTATGCCTTCCTCATCGTCATGTCAGCTCATTTGAAAAATGGCAGTTATGGCGCCTTAGAACACGCTCAATCCTCTTTCTATTATTTACCCGAAGACTCCATAAAGGTCATGGGTCCCGTCATTCAAGATGTTAGCGCACATGAATTTTTTCACATTCAAACCCCGCTAAATCTTCATTCAAAAGAGATTGGTTCCTTTGATTTCCAAAATCCACAAATGTCAAAGCACCTTTGGTTGTATGAGGGTCTAACAGAATATGCCGCTAATCACATGCAATTGCAAGGTGGAATTATTAGCCTTACTGAGTTCTTAGAAAGAATGACGGAGAAATACCGAACTAGCCATTTTAGCTTTGATAACTCCATTCCATTCACAAAGATGAGCAAAGGGGTTTTAGCAAAATACAAAGAGGAATATGGCAATGTATACCAAAAAGGCGCCCTTATTGGCCTTTGTCTTGACTTATATCTTCGTAATGAAACCAAAGGTCGCTATGGAACCCAGCAGCTGATCCGTGATTTATCCGCTCGATTTGGCCCAGCAAAATCCTTCGATGATGATGCTTTATTCCAACTTATCTCAGAGACAAGTCAAGTGAAAGGAATTAAAAAATTCTTAGCCCTTTACGTCAGTGGAAGTAAAGATTTACCTTTAAAAGAGCTATTACCTACGATCGGTTGTGAATTACGCAGTTCAGATGAAAAAAAAGAAAAGGAGGCAATCCTAGCGGCGATTAAACAAGAATTGAAGGAGGTGAAAAATCCAAGCCCCTCTCAATTAGATTTGAGAAAAGCTTGGATATACAATTAAACGGTCTGTGCCTCCACCACTGCAATCGCGACCATATTCACAATCTCGCGAACGGATGCCCCTAATTGCAAGACATGCACCGGTTTACGCAATCCTAACAAGATAGGACCGATGTATTCAATATCTGCCGCTTCCTTTAACAGGTTATAGGCAATATTTGCTGAGGAAAGATTAGGGAAAATAAGCGTATTCGCTGTATCGTTTCCTAAAGTGGCAAATGGATAGTTTTGCTGTCTTAATTCCTTATCAAAAGCTAGGTGAGCCTGCATCTCCCCTTCAATCATCCATGTTGCATGTTTTTCTTTCAGAATTTGCGTAGCTGCTCGCATTTTCAACGCATCTTCCCCATCAGCAGAACCAAAATTCGAATAGGAAAGCATCGCTATCTTTGGCTTTAAATTAAAGCGTTCTACCGCCTCCGAAGTCAGCTCTGTTATCTCCACAATATCAGCCACAGATGGCGAGAAATTAATGGTCGTATCAGAGAAGAAGAGTGGCCCTTGCTTACTTAATAACAAGTACATACCCGCTACCTTAGTAACTCCTGGTTTTTTACCAATGATTTGTAAAGCTGGGCGAATAGCATCTGGGTAGTTCTTTGTCAATCCAGAAATAACCCCATCTGCCCTATCTGTCTCTAACATCATCGCAGCAAAATAATTACTCTTACGTACCTGCTTCTCCGCCTCCCATTTAGTGAAACCACGACGCTTACGTTTCTCATAGAATAGTTCTGCAAATTCAGCTAATAAGCCCGCATTATCTGGGTGCTTGAAATCAAAGATTTCAATATCCCCTAAGTCAATGTGGTGCTCTTCGCAGATCGCATCAATATTTGCCTTGCGCCCTAATAAAATCGGTTTTGCGATACCTTCGTCTAATACTTCGCGAACGGCTTTCAATACTTTCAAGTTCTCCGCCTCTGCGAACACAATTCGTTTTGGTTTCGACTTCGCACGTTTAAGAATGAACTTCATCACCTGATTGTCTAAACCAAGGCGTTTCGCTAATTGCGTCTCATAAGCATCCCAATTCTTAATCGGTTTCGTAGCCACACCTGAATCCATCGCCGCTTTAGCAACTGCCATCGAGATGGTCGTTATCAAGCGTGGATCCACAGGTTTAGGAATAATGTATTCTGGGCCAAAGCTCAGCGATTTCTCATTGTAGGCCAAATTCACAATATCAGGCACCGGTTTCTTAGCTAAACAAGCCAAAGCCTTCGCCGCCGCTAATTTCATCTCGTCATTTATCTCTGATGCACGTACGTCCAGAGCACCTCTAAAAATGAAAGGAAAGCCCAGTACGTTATTCACTTGATTCGGAAAGTCTGAACGACCTGTCGCCATAATCAAATCCTCTCTTACTGCCTTGGCCTCATCATAGCCAATCTCAGGTATGGGATTTGCCATCGCAAATACAATAGGATTTGCAGCCATCGTAGCGATCATCTCCGGCTTTAAGATACCCCCCACGGATAGACCAAGGAAAACGTCAGCTCCTTTCATTGCCTCAGCTAACGAATCATTTCTCCCCGCCTTACCAGCTAATGGAGCTAAGTAGCGATTCAAATCCGGTCGATCCGCAGAAACTAATCCGTCCTTATCGAAAATATAGAAGTTTTCGATGCGTGCACCTAGCTTTAAATACAATTTTATGCAAGATATAGCCGCTGCACCTGCGCCTGAAATCACAAATCTTGTACTTTCGATCTTTTTATCAACTATCTCTAAGGCATTTAGTAGCGCTGCAGACGAAATAATCGCCGTACCGTGCTGATCATCGTGCATAATGGGAATCTTCAAACGCGCTTTCAATTTCTCTTCGATCTCAAAGCATTCCGGGGATTTAATATCCTCAAGGTTGATTCCGCCAAAAGTCGGTTCTAATCGCGCCACCGTATCTACAAAATCATCTGGATCCGTTACGGCTAATTCAATATCAAACACATCGATATCAGAGAAGACTTTAAAAAGGACGCCTTTACCCTCCATTACTGGCTTGCTAGCTTCAGGACCAATGTTTCCTAATCCTAAAACGGCGGTACCGTTTGAGATGACACCGACTAGGTTTCCTTTAGCCGTGTAATCGTATACTTTCTCTACGTTATTCGCAATTTCTAAACAAGGCTCAGCCACACCTGGCGAATAAGCTAACGACAAATCGCGCTGAGTCGCCGTCGATTTCGTGGGTTTTACCTCAATTTTTCCGGGTTTCCCTCCTGCATGATACTCGAGCGCATCTTCCCTTAAAATGGATGAAATAGACATATATTATAAATTTGTTGATTGTTCTGATTGAAATTCTCCTTCATGCTTCGCTAGCCAAACCGTAGCCACTCCATTTCCAATAAAGTTCGTGATCGCTCTTGCCTCAGACATAAATCGATCTACGCCTAATAATAGGGCCAAACCTTCTACTGGAATCACTTGCAAGGCACTTAAAGTAGATGCTAATACCACGAAGCCACTTCCTGTTACCCCAGCCGCTCCTTTCGAGGTGACCATTAAGATCCCTACAATGGTCAACATCTGCTCCCAGGATAACTGTACATCATAGACTTGAGCTAAAAATAAGGTGGCCATGGATAAATATATACTCGTCCCATCCAAGTTAAATGAATAACCCGCCGGCACTACTAGTCCCACTACAGACTTCGAACAACCCATTTTCTCCAACTTATGCATCAAAGAAGGCAAGGCAGCCTCAGACGAAGAGGTACCTAAAACGATTAATAATTCCTGTTTAATGTAGCCCAAAAACGCCCAGATACGCTCCCCGCAGCTACGCATAATAAAACCAAGTACCACAAATACAAAGACTCCCATGGTCACATATACCGTCAACATCAATTTCGCTAATGGAAGCAACGAATGAATTCCAAATTTACCTATAGTGAATGCCATCCCGCCTAAAGCCCCGATTGGAGCTAAATACATCACCACTTTTAATCCTTTGAATACCCAATGCGAGGCCTGCTGCATACCAGCTATCATTCTCGCTTTTCCACGCACATAGTTTAAAAAGATACCGAAGAAAATCGAGAACCCTAAGACCTGTACGGTAAAATTCTCTTTCAAAAAGCCTATCCAAGAGAATCCTGCGGCTTTTTGAGTATATTTAGAAATATCCCCACCTGCTATATCGTCTCTGATAACTCCAATTCCAGGTTCGATTAGTGTAGATACAGCTAATCCAATCAATAAGGCAATCGTAGTCACAACTTCAAAATACAGCAGTGCCTTTCCACCAACACGACCCACCTTTTTCAGGTTACCCATATTCACAATCCCTAAACTGATTGTTAAAAAGATAATTGGATTGATAAATAGTTTAACCAAACTAATAAAGACTCCACTAAATACTTCACTAAGCGTAGGTCCAAAACTCAAATCAGCACCCAATAAATTATAGGTAAACTTAGATTCAAGTACCTTAAACAAGGCTAAT
>JBILCC010000014.1:0-24568 GCA_044353355.1 Aquirufa sp. | reverse complement strand
ATGTTTCAACATGGCATTAAGCAAAGGCTGGCCTTTATACTTATCGACTAAGAACACGATCTTGAAGAAATACGATGGTCGTTTCAAAGATATCTTCGAAGAGATCTACCAAGCAGATTACAAAGCACAATTCGATGCAGCAGGTATCGTTTATGAGCACCGTTTGATCGATGACATGGTTGCGTCTGCGTTAAAGTGGAATGGTAACTTTGTTTGGGCTTGTAAAAACTATGATGGAGACGTTCAGTCTGATACCGTTGCGCAAGGTTTCGGTTCATTAGGTTTAATGACGTCTGTATTGATTACTCCAGACGGAAAAGTAATGGAAGCGGAAGCTGCTCACGGAACGGTGACTCGTCACTACCGCGATCACCAAGCTGGAAAGCCTACTTCTACGAATCCAATCGCGTCTATCTTCGCTTGGACTCGTGGTTTAGAGTTCCGTGGTAAATTAGATAACAATACGGCCTTGATTAATTTCTGCCAAACATTGGAAAAAGTATGTGTTGCAACAGTGGAGTCTGGTAAAATGACGAAAGACTTAGCAGTTTGTATCCACGGTAACAAAGTTACTCACGGAGAACACTACTTATACACAGAAGAGTTCTTAGAGGCGTTAGATACGAATTTGAAGGCTGCGTTAGCGTAGTCGTCACTACGTGACTTAGTCGCCGCAAAGCGGCTTAGTCGTTGCTTCGCAACTTAGTCAATGAGTCCGGAGGCTGGCTTCGCCAAGTCCGAAGGAAAAGAGTCCGGAGGGGAAGAAATTCCTCTTCGGATTTTTTTTGTGCTGACATTTTCGACCAAATCGCGTAGCGATGACTAAGCCGAAGGCGACTAAGGCGCACCGCGCCGACTAAACGACATCGCTGCGCAGCAGTGCCGACTAATTCACTACGGACTCTCTAACTTCCGACTTCGGACTAATTCCCTCCGGACCCTATTCCTCCGGACTTCGGACTAACTCCCTGCGGACTATTTTTTTTATTTTATGCCTGGGCATAAAATAAAAAAATCGCGCCGATTGCTCAGCGCGATTCCTTCTTATCGTTTTGTTTCAAATACTATTCTGAAACCACAGAGAAAGCAATCTTGTGTTTTACTTCCTTGTGTAAGTCAAGCGTAGCAGCGTAATCGCCGGTTGTCTTCACTTCTGTATCGAATGAAATCTTTTTGCGATCGATATCGAAACCTTTTTCTTTCAGCATTTCTGAAATTTGAAGGCTAGTCACACGACCAAAGATTTTTCCGCTATCACCTGTTTTCGCAGGAATAGTCAATGTCATTTCACCGATAGCTGTAGCTAAATCAAATGCATCTTGACGAACTTTCTCCACTTTGTGAGCAGCTTGTTTGATGTTTTCCGCTACAACCTTGCGGTTAGATGGAGTCGCCATGATAGCGAATCCTTGTGGAATTAAGTAATTACGACCGTAACCAGCTTTCACTGCAACGATATCGTTTTTATAACCTAATCCAGCAATATCTGTTTTTAATATAATTTCCATCTTATGTGTACAATCAAATGTTTATTGGATAAGGATCTATTTTAAACCGTCAGCCACGTAAGGCATTAATGCCAAATGACGAGCACGCTTGATAGCTTGTGCCACACGACGTTGGAATTTCAATGAAGTTCCAGTGATACGACGAGGTAAGATTTTACCTTGCTCGTTCACTAATTTCAATAAATAATCCGGGTTTTTGAAATCAATGTATTGAATACCAGATTTCTTGAAACGGCAATATTTCTTACGGTTACCGTTCTTATCTACAGGTTCGTTAACTAGTGTCATATTATTCTTCTGTTTTTTCTGGTTTTCTACCTACTAATCCTTTTCTCTTTTTTTCGTTGTACGCTAAAGCGTGCTTGTCTACCGCTAGGGTTAAGAAACGAATAACGCGCTCATCACGCTTGTATTCTAATTCTAATTTAGCGACTAAGGTAGGAGCTGCTGCGAATTCGAAAATTTGGTAATATCCAGTGTGCTTGTTCTGAATCGGGTAAGCTAACTTACGTAAGCCCCAAGCGTCTTCATGAACGATTTGCGCACCGTTTTCTACCAACAGATTCTTGAATTTCTCAACAGTGTCCTTTGTCTGTTGTTCAGACAAAACGGGAGTTAAAATGAACACCGTCTCATAGTTTTTTAATTCCATAAAAAAATTGTTGTTTAAAAACTGGTAAAAATTTGGACTGCAAAGGTACAAAAATTCCTTCACAATCAAAACGTTAACAACAAAATTTTGGAATTAGCGCACTTCGAAGGTCCCCAAGCCGATTAAATAACCTTCTGCATAAAGTTCTATTTCATGCTTCCCGTTTTTAAATCCATTGGGTCTGGTGTATATAAACTCCACCGATTGGTGGTTATTTTCATAAAAGATTCGCTGGCGGCTCGTAAAGGTTAAATCACGGCCTTTAAATTCAAAGGACCCTGAACCTAAATTGTAATCTGAAATGGTGGAACCGGTAGGCTCAATGATACGGAGAAAAATAGTCTTGATTTCTTTCGAAGCAAGAGTGTTTTCTTGCAAATGAAACATCACTCGTATTTTATCAACTTTTTTTGCCTTCTGATTATTCACCGTAGACTCTTTGCCACGGGAAGAAATAGCATAGACATTTACACCCTCTGCACGCAAGGCTGCAGCTGCACTTACTTTTTCGGCTAATTCTTTGTTCTTAATTTCCAAAACACGAGACCTTTCACTTAACTCTCTTGCTTTTAAACCAAAGGTCTTGCTGGAGTCCTTTAACGCTTTCTGAATAGTTACTAAACCTACCTTTAGATTTTGGGCCTCTCTACTTAATGAGTCATTGCGCTGTGTTAAAGTCACATTCTCGTTTTTCAACTTTTTAATCTCCGCATCTTTTAGACCTAATAGATGCAAATAGAAACTTATTTTCTTTTTAAACTCTTCAGGCTTTATATCTTCCAAATGCGCTTGATCTCCAATAATCTGTTCCTGTGCTGTTTCTAATTCGTTTACTTTCCCTCCTAATTTCTTGATTTGAATCAGACGAAGATTCAATTGCTCGGAAACCGAATCCAATTTATATTGTGCATTCTCAACAAATTCATCTTGAGAAGATTGTGCCAATGAACCACTAAATACGAGCTTATCTATAAAAATCCAGCCCACTAACAAACAGACCAAAATAGTCAAAAGCAATACACGTCGCTGCAAGCCATTCTCCTTTACTTTCGAATTATCCGATTCCATTTAATCTGCTTTATTTAATCTTATACTCTTGAATCAAAAATAATAAATTAATTTTAATAATATTTTTTAGCCCAAACAAAATTTACACTCCAAGCCCCATGGCCATCGCAGAACAAATTTCCTTGATTAACAAGCAATTAAACGACAGCAGTGCTCGACTTATTGTGGTGACAAAGACCAGGAGCATAGAAGAATTGAAAGAAACGTATGCTGCAGGTGCTGTTGAATTTGGGGAAAACCGCGTGCAAGAGATGGTGGAAAAACAGGGCTTGTTGCCTAAGGACATTCTTTGGCATCAAATAGGTCACTTACAGACGAACAAAGTAAAATATATTGCCCCTTTCGTGCACTTAATTCACTCCGTAGATTCGCTGAATTTATTACAAGAAATCAATAAGCAAGGGGCGAAAAACAATCGGGTAATCCATTGTTTATTGCAGATTTTTATTGCGACGGAGGAAAGTAAGTTTGGATTAGATTTTGCAGAAGCGGAGTCTTTGCTTACAAATCCGACTTTTGTGCAAATGCAACATATTCGCATTATAGGATTAATGGGCATGGCAAGTTTTACCGAAAATGAAGCACAAATACGGAAGGAGTTCTCGAGCTTAGCTGATTTTTTTCAAAAACTCAAAAACAACAAAACCGGCGTTTCGACCGGTCTTGTAGAATGGACTGAATTGTCCATGGGTATGTCTGGTGATTATTTGATCGCAGCTGAACTAGGCTCTACCTTGGTTCGCGTAGGTTCTGCGATCTATGGCCCTCGTCACTAACGCGTTAAAGACATAATCTCAAATTCAAGCTTACCAGCAGGAGCTGTAATTTCAGCTAAATCCCCTACCTTCTTGCCTAATAAACCTTTTCCGAATGGAGACGAAACGGAGATTTTTCCTAATTTCAAATCTGCCTCTTCTTCTGAAACAATCGTATAGGTTACGGTCATGCCACTTTTCGTGTTTTTGATTTGAACAATGGAATAGATCGAAACAACTGATAGATCGATTGTCGACTCATCCAATACGCGCGCTATCGAAATGATTTCCTCCATTTTAGAGATCTTCAATTCCAATAATCCTTGTGCATCTTTCGCTGCATCGTATTCTGCGTTCTCACTTAAATCACCTTTATCACGCGCTTCTGCGATCTGTTTGGCCATATCTGAACGACCTGTAATTTTCAAATAATGTAATTCCGCTTTTAATTTATCGAGCGCCTCTGCCGTGTAATATTGAAACTTTGCCATACTCTTTTTAGGGTTTTACCTCTGTGCTTAAAAACAAAATAGAACGGCCTCCGACCGTTCTACCTAATTTATGTGTAGTTTTGTTTCGGATTCGCAACTAAAATTTTTGTTTTTCTAACAGCACGTAAGGGTTGTTTTGTAGGGGACAAAGATAATAAAAATTCAGACGGATTCCACAAACTATCAAGATCAAGGATGCGGATTATATTTTTTGGAACCCCAGAGTTTGCTGTAGCGAGTTTACAAGCCTTAGTAGAAGCTAAAATGGAGGTGGTTGCTGTCGTTACTGCCCCAGACAAACCTGCCGGGCGGGGACAACAAATTCAATCCTCTCCCGTAAAAATGTATGCTGCATCTGCAGGCCTGCCTATTTTGCAGCCATTGAAGTTAAAGGATCCTGCTTTTTTAGAGGAACTTGCTTCTTATCAGGCCGATCTTCAGATTATTGTTGCTTTCAGAATGCTGCCGGAAGCAGTTTGGAATATGCCACCAATGGGTACGTTCAATTTGCACGCCTCTTTACTACCTCAGTACCGTGGCGCAGCCCCTATTCACTGGGCAGTCATCAATGGGGAGACCGAAACCGGTATTACGACCTTTTTTTTACAACACGAAATCGATACGGGGGACCTCTTATTTCAAGAAAAGGAACCTATTTCAGATACGGATACGACAGGAGAGCTTTACGAACGTTTGATGAATAAAGGCGGAGCATTAGTGGTCAAAACAGCTCAAGCAATTAAATCAGGGGATATTCATCCGACGCCGCAACAAGAAATGGCTACTTTAAAATCTGCTCCTAAATTAGAACGAAGCACAGGTGAAGTACATTGGACTCAATCAGGTAAGGATATCGTCAATCTCGTGCGGGGAATGAATCCCTTTCCTAGTGCGCACACAGAATTTCAAGGCAAAAATTGCAAATTGATAGCCGTTGAATTTCATCCCGAAATCATTCCAGACTTAGGCGTTGGTATTTGGGATACGGACCAAAAATCTTTCCTACGAGTAGGCTGCAAAGATGGTTATATCAACATTTTGGAATGGCAGATGGAGGGTAAAAAACGATTAAAAATCGACGAATTTTTACGCGGATACAACTTCAATTTCTAACGTAATTTCCAGCGACCAGTCGAATAAAAGTAGCCATAGGAGCCTTTTTGGATAAAAATATAATGCTCCTGTAAGTTCACTAATACGGTAATCGTATACGGTTTCAAAGTAAGATCCTTTGCTGAACTCGGAAAAGGAATCGCTTGAGAGCATGCACAAGGTTTGTTGACACGCAACTTATTTAATTCATTCAATAAATCACGCGAATCCTCCACCAACTCTTCTCTACCGATATCCACCTTTTTAAAGTAATTCCGTTCGTACGCAGTCTTGAAAGGCTCGTATTCCAACGCTACTTCCGGATATTTTTGAATCAAGTTAGCACTGTTTGAAAAGGCTTGAATGTGGCCAGGATCTGGAAATCCCACAAAGTCACCGCCCCAGTACAAGCCTATTTCCTTCGCTTTGGCACCATACTGATCATAAATAGCACCATGACGTAAATGTTTGCCCTTTCTAGCAATAGCTCCGTCCGCGGCTAGACCAAAGTTATGAAAGGAAATAAAAGCTTTCGAAAAACCCCTTTTCTGTAACGCTAATTGTTGCTTCTTATTCCGAGTGGTAGAAGTATACCGCAATCGATAAGGGGCATGGATGCGCTTAATTAAGCTATCTCGCTTTAATTCGAAGGAGTCAATTTCAGCCGCCAAAAGTTCTGTCCACGGTCGATGTAATTCAGCCACTTCACGCGCCTCACGCGTACCGTCCGGATTAATTCGAACAAAGACATAGTTAGCAATTGAATCTCCTGAGAAGGTGGAATCTTGCTGCTTGTAAAGCCACTTATACTCCTCCCAATCCAAGGATTCTAATGGAATGGGCTCGCAAATACGTTGTTCAGCATCTAAATCACTAAAACTCAAAAAGAACCACAAAAGTGGCAGCAAACCAATTAGAATCATTTTTTTAATGGAATGATCAGCGCTTCGCCACGAAGTGTAATGTCATCTTTTTTGTGGTTAGCATCCATAATGGCTTGTTTACTGACACCGTATTTTTCGGCTACTTTACGTAATATATCCCCAGGCCCCACTGTATGAATGGCTTGAATTTTGACATTTAATTTAGTCGACCCGCTTTTTATGCCATCCGGATTCACTCCTGGATTAAGGGCTTTTAATTGATCCACTTTTAAACCAAATTTTCTCGCAACAGCAGAAAAGGTCTCCCCTTTTTCTACAGTAATAGAATGAGATTTTCCTGCAGGAGTGGCTGCCTCAGGAACGACTTCAGCCTCCGCTTCTTTCTTTTGCTCCGCTAATTCTTCTTCGTCAGACTTTCCAATCAATGAATCTTTAGGCACAATTAAGGAATCGGCTGGATCCTGAACTGAATCGATCACCACCTGCGACGCTTCTGGCAAAACCTCTTCCTCTAGCTCCACAAATTTCTCTGCCTTGATTAACTCATCCTTATCAGGACTCACAAAGTGCTCGAAACCAACGGCAATTAATCCTACAAGTGTCAATAATAGTATGCCCAAAGTAATAACGGGCAGCTTACTGCTTTCTTCGTTTTCGCTCATTATTTTGAAAATTTAGCTTTCGTTTCTTGGCTCATATCAGCCACCTTATCTTCTAATTCCGCTTTATAAGCAACGTATTTCTCAGCCAAAGCTTCGTCTGAAATAGCCAACATTTGGATAGCTAAAAGACCTGCATTTTTTGCTGCATTCAACGCAACTGTAGCTACTGGAACCCCATTGGGCATTTGTAAAATAGATAGAACCGAATCCCAACCATCTATTGAATTAGATGATTTAACAGGTACACCTATCACCGGCAAAATCGTTGCTGAAGCTACCATTCCTGGCAAATGTGCCGCTCCACCAGCACCCGCAATGATCACCTGAATGCCACGGGACTTAGCCTGCTGCGCATAAGTCATCATTTTAACCGGTGTGCGATGTGCTGAAACGATGTCTACTTCGTAAGCCACACCAAAATCCTTGCAAACCTGAATGGCCTCTTGCATCACTCCTAAATCCGAGCTGCTACCCATTATAATTCCTACCATAGCTTTCTAATTTATGCGATTACGCGTATGCTTTGTTTTACTAATTCTGCTTTTTCTTCGATCTCCTCGCGGGTTTCTCCTAGCAAAGTAATATGCCCCATCTTGCGAAAAGGCTTCGTTATTTTTTTCCCATATAAAAAAGGATGAACGCCCGATATACCTAAAATGGTATCCAAGCCTTCGTATTTTGCTGGCCCTGTAAAGCCATCTGCTCCTAATAAGTTTAGCATTCCCGAGAAGGAATGCGCTTTCGTATCTCCTAAAGGCAAGCCTGTTATGGCTCTCAGATGTTGTTCGTATTGCGAGGTATCGTTCGCTCGGATCGTTTGATGTCCTGAATTATGAGGTCGCGGAGCGACTTCGTTGATGAGAATTTTACCGTCTTTGGTCAAAAACATTTCCACCGCTAAAACACCTACTAAACCCATTTTATCTATTAAGCTTATCGCAATTTGCTTAGCTTCTTTCTCTATCTCTGGCGAAATGGCAGCTGGAGAAACAAGAAATTCGACTAGGTTTTGAACCGGATGAAAGACCATCTCAACTGTAGGAAACGCTTTAATTTCTCCTTGCGGATTGCGCGCCACAATGACCGCTAATTCCTTGTCAAAATCAATCGCTTTTTCTAAAAGTCCGGGTGCATCAAAACCTTTAGCAGCATCAGCAGCTGAACCAATGTATTGAACCCCTTTCCCATCGTAGCCTCCTTTTCCTAGCTTATTAAATGCAGGAAGGAAATCTTCGTTAGCCACAATTTCTGATGACGAGTCGATCAATCTGAAATCAGCGGTAGGAAAACCATGAGTTTGGAAAAAGGTCTTTTGAATACGCTTGTCTTGAATCATTCGAAGCAAATGAGGTTGCGGATAGACCTTAATTCCCTCTGCTTCTAATTGCTCTAGCGCTTCGATGTTCACGTGCTCAATTTCAATGCTAATTAAATCGAATTGTTTTCCAAAATTATACACCGTATCATAATCCTGGAACGACCCTTGTGCGAACTGGGTCGTTAAGGTATGACAGGAAGCTTCTGGATCTGGATCAAGGCAGGCAATCTGCAAGTCTAAGTCGATCGCTGCTTGTAACAGCATTCGCCCTAGCTGGCCGCCACCTAATAATCCGATTTTGGGAAGTGATTTAGACATAAATTCGAATTCAATGGGTAAAATTACGGCTTTTGTTTTACCTTTGGAAATTATTTGGAATCCAATTAAAGACCATGTCAAAAAGAAATACCACGATTATCGCTTTTATCTTACTTGCTATCGCGAGTCGTTTATTGATTTTAGCCGGACCCGGTTGGGCTAACTTCTCACCTATGGCATCTATGGCCCTTTTTGTAGGTGCTTATTTACACAACCGCAAACAAGCAGTAGCTTGGACTTTACTAGCGGTTTGGGGGTCTAATTTGATCCTTAACAATACCTTATATGATTCCTTTTTCCCAGGTTTCTCCTTAGGATTTGATGGTTATCACATGCTTGCATTCGCCTTAATAGCTTTATTAGGCCAAAATGCGAACGCAAGTGCCGCTCGCTTTATTGGTACAAATGTAGTCGCGGCAGTTGGGTTCTTCTTGATTTCTAATTTCAACTCTTGGGTGTCGCCAGACCATACGTATACGAGAGATTTAACAGGTTTGTTAAGCTGCTACGCAGCCGGTATTCCATTCTTAAAGAATACGATAGCTAGTCAATTCTTATTCTCAGGATTGTTCTTCGGAGCTTTTGAAGTATTGAAAAAACAAGTTCCAGCTTTGCGCTAGACTTTAAGCATAAAAAAAGGGTCGGCTTGCACATGCGAGCCGACCCTTTTTTATTTATTCCTATCTAGTTTTTGTAGACCTTTCCGTCTTTCATCACAAAGTTCACCTTCGTCATTAACTTCACATCTGCCACAGGATCACCTGGCACCGCAACAATGTCTGCCGCTTTTCCTACCTCGATGGATCCGATCAATTCACTTTGGCCTAATAAATCGGCTGCCGTTACCGTCGCTGATTTAATCGCCTCTAAAACAGGCATTCCTGCTTCATTCATCAAGACAAATTCATAGCCATTTTTACCATGGCCGAAAACGCCTGCATCCGTACCAAAGGCAATCTTCACACCAGCCTTGTACGCCTTCGCAAAAGTTCCTTGAATGATCGGTCCAATAGCAGCGGCTTTTTTAGCGACCATTTCCGGGTAATAGTTAGGAATCTTAGATGAATCTGCCGTAGAACGTCCAGCGATAACCGTAGGCACATAATAAGTACCCATCTTTTTCATCAATTCCATTACCTCTTCGTCCATAAACGTTCCGTGTTCGATGGAGGTAACACCGCCTAAAACGGCGCGCTTCATGCCATCTTTTCCATGCGCGTGAGCGGCTACTTTATACCCGTAATCTTTAGCCGTTTGCACAATTGTGCGTATTTCTTCATCCGTGAATTGGGCACCTGCTCCATCTTTAGCATAACTTAATACACCACCAGTTGCTGTGATTTTGATTAAATCAGAGCCTTCCTTGTAGCGTTGACGCACCGCCTTAGCTGCATCAGCCACTCCATTTACAACGCCATCTTCTGGACCTAAATCCTTTTTAAATGCATCATTAATACCATTCGTGTCATCCGCATGACCCCCGGTTGTCCCGATCGTAACACCCGCAGTAAAAATACGTGGACCTTCCACCAAACCTTTATTAATAGCATTGCGAAGACTAATCACGACGTTAGTGCCGCCTAAATCACGCACCGTAGTGAATCCTGCCATCAAATTCCTTTTTGCATACACTAAAGCCTGGAAAGCCACATCACCTGGATTCTTCACAAAGCGATCTAAATAGGCGCCTGGATTTGTTTCTGATTCAAGATGCACGTGTGAGTCGATCAAACCCGGCATTACCGTTCTATCTTTCAAGTTAATCACTACATCTCCTTTTGCAGGACTTAAATAGCCTTCAGAAACGGCTACAATTTTCTTTCCTTCCACCACAATGGAGCGGTTTTTCAAAACCGTCTGCGTTTTCACGTCAATTAAAGAACCGCAGTGTAAAATCGTTTTTTGGGCAAAACTAGCGAATGCTACTAGGCTTAAACCCAGGGTCAATACTTTTTTCATAGTTTAGATGTAATTAAGGTTGAAACATGTTTCCAGAAACTTGGATAGCTTTTATTGACTACCGAAGGATCCAATAGGGTAATTTCTTTTTGCATGGCTACCGGAGCGAAGGCCATGGCCATGCGGTGATCGTCATAGGTCTCAATGGGTTGAATAGTAGAAACTGTCGAAAAATCCCCCATCACTTCGTACAGGTGATTGGCTTCTTTTTCCACTAAACTTGCCCCTAATTTCTTTAATTCTTGCTGCAAGGCTAGCACGCGATCGGTTTCCTTTACTTTTAAGGACTCTAATCCTGTTAAAGTCAACGAAATATTCTTGACCGCAGCTATCACGCAAATCGTTTGGGCTAAATCTGGGCAATCTGTGAAGTCCCAAGTCAAAGAAGCTTGCGCAGGGATTTTGGTCAACAAATAACCACGACCCGTATACGTACTTTTTACACCTAATGGCTCCATAATGGCTTTGATTGCCGAATCACCTTGTAAGGAATCTTCTTTAAGGCCCAATAATTCTAGTGAACTTTCTTCAAATGGGGACAAAGCTACCATCGAATACCAATAACTGGCACCAGACCAATCCGATTCCACAGCAAAAGGATGCAAAGTGTATTTTTGAGCAGGAATCTCGATGCTTCCTTTAGACCAATCAGTAATAGAATGAATACCAAAATGCTTCATCTGAGCCAATGTCATTTCGATATAAGGCTTCGATCCTAAAGCACCCGTGATCTGCAATTTCAGACCATCAGGCAGCAAGGGAGCTACCATCAAGATGGCTGATATAAACTGCGAACTCACATCGCCACGGATCGAAATTTCGCGATTACCTTGAAAGGAAAAACCATTTAATTGCATGGGTGGATATCCCTCTTGGTTCAAATAGGTAATATCAGCTCCCAGCGTTCTTAAAGCATCCACTAAAATACCAATAGGGCGCTCGCACATGCGAGGTGTTCCCGTCATTTTTTTCGTGGCACCCGTCACCGCATAATAGGCCGTCAAAAAACGCATCGTCGTTCCCGCATCTAATACATCCGCCTCCGCACCATTCTCGGACAACAAACGAATCATGGTTTGCGTGTCACGTGCTTCCGCTAGATTAGAAAGATTTTCAATCGTTCCCTTAGCTAACGCATTAATCACTAAAGCTCGATTGCTTTCGGACTTAGAAGCCGGCAAAGGGATGATTTCTGCAAAAGACGACGAACGTGGAAATAAAGTAATTTGACTCAAAACAGGGCTGCGACTAACGCAATTTTAAAGTGACTAATGACAGAACCGCTAAGATAATTCCAACGATTAAAAAGCGAATTACGATCTTCGATTCGTGGTAATTTTTCTTTTGGAAATGGTGGTGCAATGGCGACATCAAAAAGACGCGACGCCCCTCTCCATACTTGCGTTTTGTATATTTAAAATAGGCCACCTGAATGATGACGGATAAATTCTCAATTAAAAAGATGCCACATAATACGGGAATCAACATCTCTTTGCGGATCACAATCGCTAAAGTCGCAATCACTCCACCCAGCATCAAACTTCCTGTGTCGCCCATAAATACCTGAGCCGGATACGCATTATACCAAAGAAAACCGATACAAGCCCCTACAAAGGCCGCGCAAAAAACAGCGAGTTCCCCAGAATTTGGGATAAACATGACATTCAAATACTGTGAAATGACCTTATTCCCAGAAACGTAAGCTAAGATGGCTAAGGCAATACCAATAATTACTGAAGTCCCTGCCGCTAAACCATCGATGCCGTCAGTAATATTAGCCCCATTCGAAACAGCGGTAATGATGAAAATAACCACTAAAACGTATACTATCCACACATATTCATCGGGGACAAAGCTAGGCAATAGCATGTTATAATCGAACTGATTATCCTTCATAAAAGGAACGGTCGTTACCAGCGATTTATGATCTAAAAAGGTTCCATCAATAGCGAATTCACGAACCTTGATGTGCTGATTAAAATACATCGTTAAACCTACGATGATGCCTAAACCGATTTGGCCAATCACCTTAAATTTACCCGATAAACCTTCTTTGTTTTTCTTGAATACTTTGATGTAATCATCTGCAAATCCAACTGCGCCTAACCAAATTGCTGAAGTCACTAATAGCACAATGTACACGTTCGTAATCTTCGAAAATAATAAGGTAGGAATCAATAAAGACAACAAAATAATAAAGCCCCCCATGGTAGGAGTGCCTTTTTTTGCCATTTGGCCTTCTAATCCTAAATCCCGAATTTCTTCTCCGATTTGCAATCTTTGCAAACGGTATATCACTGATTTACCCCAAATCGCTGCAATACCTAAAGACGTAATGATCGCCGCAAATGCACGGAAGGTGATGTATTGAAACACACCGGCGCCCGGAATATTCAAGGTCTTGTCTAGGTATTCAAAGAGGTAATAAAGCATCTAAATGGATTTTAATTTATAAAATTGCAAAAAATCGAGGGGAATTCAAACTCAGCTAAACGCCTCCCCAAGGACTATTTTATCATCAAAGTCGTATTTCACACCTTGAATGTCTTGGTAATTTTCATGGCCTTTTCCAGCCACTAAGATGATATCTCCTGCACCCGCTAATTCCCGAACCGCATAAAATATCCCTTCTTTACGATCAGAAACACGGTGGACCTTGGATTTTAACTCAACTGGAACACCTGCCTCCATTTGATCTAATATCAATTCCGGATCTTCTTTACGCGGATTATCCGAGGTCAATACTACTGAATCACTGTATTTCGCGGCTAATTCCGCCATAATAGGGCGCTTCCCTGCATCCCGATTTCCACCACAACCCACCACTGTAATGATTCTCTGTGATTTATCCCGAATTGTTTGAATCGTTTTCAAGACATTTTCTAAAGCATCAGGCGTATGGGCATAATCCACGATCCCCATTTTATGTTGGGATCCCGCTAATTGCTCAAAACGACCTGGAGCTGTTTTAAGGGCCGAAATCTGCACCAATACTTCGTGAGATTCTTCGCCTAATAACAGTGCCGCAGCATAAATTCCCAATAAATTATAGGCGTTAAAAGTCCCTATCAATTGTGCGTGCACTTGCTGGTGATCGATCTCCAGTTGTAATCCGCCTACCCCATTACTGATAATTTTTGCTTTGAAGTCCGCTGCGTTCAACAAGCCGAAACCATATTTCTTCGCCGCTGTGTTCTGTAACATCACCATTCCGCGTTTGTCATCTACATTTGTTAACGCGAAAGAAGATGCGGGGAGGGTGTCGAAGAAACCTTTTTTGGCCTTAATGTATTCGTCAAAAGTCTCGTGAAAGTCTAGGTGATCGCGGGTAATATTCGAGAAAATGGCACCTGAAAATTGCACCCCGTGAATACGTTTCTGAACGACAGCGTGCGAACTCACCTCCATGAAGGCATGACTACAACCCGCCGAAACCATATCAGCTAATAAAGCATTCAAGCTTAATGCATCCGGCGTCGTGTGCGTCGAAGGGATGACCTTATCCTCTATCTTATTCACCACGGTGGAAATCAATCCACAGCGATGACCCAAACGCTTAAACAATTCAAATAATAACGTAACGGTGGTCGTTTTTCCGTTTGTCCCTGTGATCCCTACTAATTTTAATTTCTTCGAAGGATGACCATAAAATTCAGCAGCAGCCTCCGCTAAAGCTTGATTCGAATCAGCCACTTGCACACAAATTACATCCGCTGGTAGATCTGCTTGTGTTTTTTCCACCACCCAATGTTTGCATCCTTGCTCGTATACTTGAGCCAGAAAGGAATGACCATCGACCTGCGTTCCAGGAATGGCAAAAAATACGGAGCCTGACACTGCCTTACGGGAGTCAAAGCACAAATGTTGAATTTCAATTCCTGGGAATAAGGTGATTTGTGCCATCTTAATGCAGTTGAATAAAGACTAAACTGTTTTTTGCGGCAGCTGAGCCGGCAGGAATGGATTGATTCGTTACTGTCCCAAAACCATTCGCTCGAACCTTCAAACCTTTATTTTCTAACGCAAACAAGGCATCCCGCAGATTCATACCTACCACGTTCGGTACTGTTTTAGGGGTCATGGTAAGCGCCTGATTTTTCACCGTTTTCTTCTCCAAATTAAAGTTCAACCACTGTCCATTTTCTTCCACTTTAGGCAAGCCCAAACGAGAAAATAAGATGTTTTGATCTGCTGGATGAAGGGTATGTGCTAATTTGTTTTTATTCAATGAATCTGGCAAATAGCCTCGTAATGTTTGTTGCAACTTCATGTCACGCAAATAGATGCGATCCGAAATTTCCTTAAATACCGGCGCAGTAACCTGACGCGCATAGGTGCCTTCTGCACTACCCTTAGGCTCGTCCACGGCGATAATCATCGTATATTTAGGATTCTTAACTGGGAAATAGCCCGCAAATGTCGTGTAATAATTTCCTTTTCGATAGCCTTTCGCCCCGGTCACAGTTCGTTGGGCCGTTCCTGTTTTTCCGGCAATACCATATACAGACCCCTTGATATTGTTAGCCGTTCCTTTCGTCACAACACCCTCCAACATAATTCTTAACTTTTGTAAGGTCTCTGGCGAACACAAAGGCTTCGAGTCACGCACTTGAGAGGCTGTGTAATCCACCACTACTTCATCACCACGCGTCGCCTTACTAACGATCAGAGGCTGTATCCAGTAGCCATTATTCGCAATAGCATTATAAAAAGCTAGAATTTGTAAAGGAGTATACTGCGTCGAATAACCTACAGAAGACCAAAGAAGTTGCAAACCATCCCACTTAGAGGGTACAGGAAAAACAGGCTTTCTGCTCGGTTTCAATTGAAAGTCTAACGATTCAATCAGGTGATACTTTTTCAAGTAATTATAAAACTTCTCGTTATTGGAAGTCCCAAAAGCCTCTTGCACTAATTTCATCGTACCCACATTAGAGGAGCTTGTAATTACTTGCTCTAAGGGAATGGTTCCAAGCGGATGGGAATCCGACATCACACCATTATACAGACGAAACTTACCATCACCGGTATTAACCATCTTGGTCAATGGATAATTTTTTTCTTCCAACACCGCCATAATGGAAGGCAATTTAAATACCGAACCAGGATCGCGCGCCTCTAATAATGCATAATTATAGGTTTCAGAATATCCGGTGGGCGAGAGGGGATTTGCAGCAATGTTCGATAAGGCTTTAATTTTGCCTGTCGAGGTCTCCATCACGATCGCCACCGCATAATTTCCCTTAAAGATTTTCATCCCATTTAATAAGGCAGATTCCACTATCTCTTGGATATTAATATCTAAAGTAGAGTGTAAGTCTACCCCAGCTACCGGCAGCTTAGGCTCATCGCCAGGCTCTGGACGCCAGGTATTATTATCCATTTTCTCATACATCCCCTCACCAAACTCACCACGTAATTCTTTGTCAAAACTATTTTCAATACCTACACGGCCCTTATCACGCAAGTCTTTTAGATATCCAACGGTCCGATAAGCCATTTGGCCAAAGGGTGCATAGCGCACATTAATCTTATCAAAAACGACCCCTGATTGATTCGACGTTTTTGCATCCTTAAACAAAGGGAAACTCAATACCTTCTTCTTTTCTTGGTAATCCAATAGACGATTATTCAACAGCAAATAAGTTCGACCACTGCGTCTAGCAGCCGCAATTTTCTCCTTGTATTCATCTGCTGTACGATCTTTAAAGAAATTAGAAAGCGCCGCAGCTAGGCCATCAATGTGCTGCTTGTAAAACTCATCAGCTTTCGTATTCCCTGTCAATACTGAGGGATCCATCCCTAAACGGTATTTAGGCAAAGTAGTAGACAATAAACTACCATCATCCGAGTAGATGTTACCTCGCGTCGCCTCGATTTTCCGCTTCTTCACATAGGTAGCCATTGCCTCCGAGCGAAATCTAGGTCCTTTTAAAACGACCACCTTATACAAACTGAAAAGCAGGTACAAGAAAACAGCCAAAATGATAATAAAAAACGTATAAAAACGTCTTGTAATTAAGCCCCGAATATTAGGTCTTTTCTCTTTAGCCATTACTAATCTTTGTCTACTTTAATGATGATTTTAGTAGGAGGAATCGTGCTTACACCTATCTGGTAACGCCTTAAGGTTTCTTCCAAATTACTTTGCTTACTTACTTTCATGTACTCCGCTTTTTGCGTTGTATAATCTGCCCGATCCTCTTCTAATGCACTTTTCTCCTTCTGTATTTGATGTAGTTTTCCATCCGCTAACATCGAATAATAGATATTAACGAGGGTCAAAAAGGCTACGAAAGCAATTCTTTTCACCCACATGACCGGCAGCTCACCACCCGTGAAATAATCGATATTGAAGATGGAATCAAAGATCCCCTCCTTTTTAGGTGATGAAATTCGCTTAGCCCCTTCCTGATTTGGTTCGATCGGTGTTGCCATATTATAATTTAGATGCTATTCTTAATTTAGCGCTTCTAGAGCGCGGATTCAATTTCAATTCTTCTTCCGAGGCGGTGATTGGTTTGCGAATTACAGACTCTAAAGGGCGGTGTACCACCCCGAACAAATCCTTATCCTCTTTCCCTTGCACATTCCCTGCTTTGATAAAATTCTTCACCAAACGATCCTCTAACGAGTGAAAAGACATGATGACCAATCTACCTTCTGGCTTCAAAACGGTTGGGGCTTGTGCTAAAAATTCTTCGATGACGGCTAGCTCTTGATTCACCTCAATTCGAATCGCCTGAAAGACCTGAGCGAAGTATTTAAACTCCCGGTGTTTAGGAGCTAATTTATTCAAAATTTCTTTAAATTCCTGCGTGGTCTCTAGGGCTTTTCTTGTACGAGCTTGAATAATAGCTTGGGCCAAAGTTCGGGCATTTTTCACTTCCCCATACATGCCTAAAATGCGCTGTAATTCATCAGCAGTATAAGAATTTAATAATTCAGCAGCAGTCATGGACGCTGAAGGTCCCATCCGCATGTCCAAAGGGCCATCAAATCGAATCGAAAAGCCTCTTTCAGGTGCATCCAATTGAAAGGAGGACACCCCAAAATCCGCTAAAATACCATCCACCTGTTTCACGCGTTGCAAGCGCAAATATTTCTCTAAGTGGCGGAAATTTGCCGTAATTAACGTTAAACGCTCGTCATCGATCTTTTCTGCCTGTTCCCACGCATCGGGATCTTGGTCAAAAGAAAACAATCTTCCCTCTGGACCCAGTTTAGCTAGAATTGCTTTAGAATGTCCTCCTCCTCCAAAAGTCACATCCACATAAGTACCCGAAGGATCAATGCGTAAACCATCGATGCATTCGTGCAACATGACGGAGGTATGGTAGGTGTTTTCTGACATATTTTTGGCTGAAAACAAAAATACAAATTATCCCTCGGCTATGCCATCAAATTTCGAATTTGTAGCGGTTTTTTTTGTGACTAGTTTCGAACCCGTATCTTTGCTAAAACGCCTTTCAAATACCTGTATGAAAAAGATACTTCTGCTTTTAATCTTGAGCTCATTTTTTTGCACTGCGCAATCTCCGTTGACGGGATTTTGGCGAGCGGAAATTTCTACTCATGGAGGGCCATTACCCTTTCAATTTGAAGTAAATGCGGGATCAGTTCCTGGACAATGGGATATTAAATTGATCAATGGATCCGAAAAATCAAGCCTAGGCGAATCCTATTTAAGAGCGGACTCCTTAGTAGTTCCATTTGATTTATATGAATCAGAATTAGTCTTTGACATTTCAAAAAACTCAGTAATGAAGGGGTTTTTCGTCAAGAAAAAAAATGGAAGCACCCTATTTAAATTAGCTGTTACAGCAAAATCAGGCATCGCAGACCGGTTTTTAAACCTCAAGCCAGCAACGGTAAACGTTAGCGGCAAATGGATGGCCGATTTCTTTAACGATGCCACAAACCACAGTCCAGGAGTAGGCGTGTTCGAACAAAACGGCAGCCAAGTGAGTGGAACTGTTTTACGCATCTCAGGTGATTACCGATTTCTGCAAGGAAATGTTAGTGGAGACAGCTTATTGCTTAGTTATTTCGATGGTAGCAACCTATATTTAATAAAAACCAAAATTACAGGCACTAAACTCGCTGGAAAATTTACCTCTGGATTAAATGGTGAAAGAAATATGCTTGCCTCACTAAACCCAGCAGCGGCCTTACCTGATTTGAAGAAATTGAGCTTCCTAAAACCAGGTTACGACCGGATCGATTTCAAGTTACCCACTACGTCAGGCGAGCTTATTAGTTTACAAGATGAGCGCTTCAAAAATAAAGTGGTCGTTATTGAATTGATGGGGTCTTGGTGCCCAAACTGTTTGGATGAGTCAAGGTATTTGTCTCCTTTTTACAAGAAATACAAGGATAAAGGCGTAGAGGTGATAGGTCTTTCTTTTGAAAATTCGGCAGACCTGGCGATATCTGGTCCGAAAATAAATAACTTCCAAAAGAAAATCGGCATCAGCTATCCCCTCCTGTTTGCAGGTACGGCAGAGGACAAAACGATTGCTCAAGTGCTACCTATGCTTGGTAAGATGAACGGCTATCCGACCACTTTTATCATTGATAAAAAGGGAATTGTTAGAGAGATTCATACCGGATTCTCCGGGCCTGGAACCGGAAAATATTATGTGGATTGGATTGCTGAATTTGAGCATACGATTCAGAGCCTTTTAGCTGAGAAATAATGAGATTTATCGCCTTATTTTGTTTGCTTTCACTGACAGTTCAAGCTGAAAAGCCTTCCTTAAAAAAATGGATGACGCCGTTAGCCTTGGGAATTGCTAGTGGAATTACTTACAACCCATTTGCAAAACAGATTCAAACGAAAATTGTGGCCCAGGGTCACGTCACTCCACTGGATGACTATATTCAATACGGACCTGCAGCGATGTATGTGGGCTTGAATATCGCTGAATTTAAGAGCAAAGAAGAGGCTTTCGATCAAGCAGGAGTATTTCTTCTAGGTACCGGAATTTATGTAGCGACTACACAAGGATTAAAATTAGCGATCACAGAGGCTAGACCAGATGGAACGGGAAAAACGTTCTCTTCTGGCCATACAGCCACCGCCTTTTTCGGTGCGACTGTTTTAGCACATGAATACCGAGATACACATCCAGAGTTTGTGATAGCGGGCTATACACTAGCTACCGCAACGGGAGCATTACGTATCGCTAACAACAAACATTGGGTAACAGATGTGTTAATGGGTTCAGCGATAGGTATCGCTTCAGCAGAATTAGCCTATATTTTATATCCCGAATTGCGTACGCAATGGCAAAAACTGAATCGTTTTACCTTGACTCCACAAGTGGCCCCAGCGTATTACGGCGCGAGTATGTCGATTGGATTTTAATGTAGTAGCAGATACAAACCGGCCCCAGCGAAATACCCTAGCAAAGCAAGAAAGCCTATTTTTTTTAAGTACCAGCCGAACTCGATTTTCTCCATTCCCATCACCGCAACTCCGGCTGCAGACCCAATAATCAGGATACTTCCGCCCGTACCTGCACAGAATGCCAGGTATTCCCACATCTCGTGATCCATCGGAAAATCGGTTAACGTATACATTCCCATTGTAGCTGCCACTAAAGGCACATTATCTACGACAGCAGAAGCCAAACCAATGATGGTAACGATTAAGTTTTGATTGCCTAATGCGTTAGCTAATTGATCAGAGAGCGCGTGCAAATAACCAAAGGATTCTAAACCGCCAATGGCTAAAAGAATCCCCAAGAAAAAGAGGATGCTGGAGGTATCGATTTTCGTTAAGGCGTACCCAACACTTAAATGTTTCTTAGCCTCCTCATCTTTCTCCGAATGCAAGAGTTCAGACAAAATCCACACTAAGCCTAAGGCCAATAAAATGCCCATGTATGGAGGCAAATGAGTTAATGTTTTGAAGATGGGAACACCAATTAATGACCCTGCGCCAGCGAAAAGCATAATCTTTCCATCGCGCTCTTCTGTCGAACTTAAGGTTACCGGCGCTGCTGATTGACCAATTGCTTGGTTTTTCAAGACATAAGAAGCAATCATTAAAGGCACAAGTAAAGCAACCAAAGAGGGCAATAATAAACTTTGAATAATGCCGGTAGCCGAAACTTGACCTCCTATCCATAACATCGTTGTCGTCACGTCACCAATGGGCGACCAAGCACCACCAGCATTCGCCGCAATAACCACGATCCCTACAAAATACTTACGGGTTTCTTTATTGCTGATCAATTTACGTAGCAAGGTGACCATCACAATAGAGCTAGTCAAATTGTCTAAAACGGCAGACATAAAAAAGGTGATCAAACCCACTATCCATAGCAGCTTGATCACCTTATCTGTTTTAATTAATCGAGAGACGAAGTAGAATCCCTGGTGGGCATCCACTAATTCCACTAGTGTCATCGCACCTAATAAGAAGAATAAAATCTCCGAAGTAGACGCTAAGTGATGACCTAATTCAGAGGCATCCCCTGTTGAAATCGCATAAATTGTCCAAACTAGTACACCTGTAACTAAGGCTGTAGCCGTTTTATTAATCTTTAAGGGGTGCTCTAAGGTAATGGCTAAATACCCTAAAATAAAGACAATAATAGACGCGATTCCCATGTTATTTTAATTTAGCCACGGCCGCCTTAATGCGATCGCAAGCTTCTACTAATTGTTCGTCTGCTGCTGCTGTTGAAATACGCATACAATTCGGTGCTCCGAAACCAGAACCTGCCACTGTCGCTACAAAAGCATCTGCTAATAACCAAGAACAGAAATCGTCCGAATCATTGATTACCGTTGTTCCATCTGTTTTGCCGAAATAATACGAAATATCTGGGAACGCATAGAAAGCGCCATCTGGCATATTTACCTTGAAACCAGGGATCTCACGTAATTTTTCTACTACTAATTTACGACGGCGATCATAGGCCGCTTTCATTTCGAAAGCGTGATCTAGGGTACCATTAAAGGCTGCCACAGCCGCCTTTTGAGCGATCGAGTTTGTTCCTGACGTCACTTGACCTTGTAATTTTTCGATACCGTCAGCGATCGATTTAGCTGCAGCGATAAATCCAATTCTCCAACCTGTCATTGCATGACCTTTCGCCACCCCGTTTACAGTAATTACACGTTCTTTAATTTCCGGAATAGATCCGATTGAGAAGTGTCCACCTTGTGTGAAATTAATGTACTCATAGATTTCATCCGCTAGGACGAAGATATTTTCGTGACGTGCTACCACATTTGCGATATCACGTAATTCTGATTCTGTGTAAACCGAACCTGTCGGGTTGTTAGGAGATGCGAACATCACCATTTTCGTTTTAGGCGTGATTGCAGCTTCGAATTGCTCTGGAGTCACTTTGAAGTTATTATCAAAAGCACCTTGAACGATTACCGAAGTTCCTTCCGCTAATTTCACCATCTCTGAGTAAGAAACCCAATAAGGAGAGAAGATGATCACTTCGTCGCCTGGGTTAATTAAAGCAGCAATCGCGTTCGCTAAGGAGTGCTTTGCACCCGTGCTCACCACGATATTTTCTGAACCCCACTCTAAGTTATTGTCACGCTTTAATTTGTTCGCGATCGCCATGCGCAAGTCTGGATAACCTGCTACCGGTGAATACCCGTGAAAGCCATCATCAATTGCCTTTTTCGCTGCCTCACAAATGTGAGCTGGTGTTTTAAAATCCGGCTCTCCTACGGAAAGGCTGATTACTTTGTGACCTTGAGCTGCTAATTCGCGCGCTTTTTTCGTCATCCCTAAAGTAGAGGATTCTTCTAATGCTTGAATTCTTTGGGCTAATTGTGCTTGTGACATGGTATCTGAAAACGAATAATTTGGGGATAAAATTTAGTATATAAAATCGATTGCAAAATTACTTTTTTGCAGACGGATAAGCTAATAAAATGTGTAAAAATTAGGCTGTAATTCCTTGTGCCAAAACTGCATAGGCCCCTTTCTTATTCTTCAACAATTCATCGTGAGTGCCACATTCAACGATTTCTCCTTTTTGAATCACTAAAATCTGATCGGCATGTTGAATGGTAGACAATCGATGCGCAATGACTAGTACGGTGCGATTCTCCATCAAATAATTCAATGCTTCTTGTACTAATTTCTCGGATTCATTATCGAGCGCACTGGTTGCTTCATCTAAAATTAAAATAGGTGGATTTTTCAGGACGGCACGAGCGATGGAGATGCGTTGTCTTTGGCCTCCTGATAATTTAGACCCTCGATCTCCGATGATAGTGGCATACCCCTCCGGACTTGCTACAATAAAATCATGCGCATTCGCGATTCTAGCTGCAACTTCCACTTCTTCTAATGAAGCTTCAGTGCCAAAGGCTATATTGTTGAATATCGAATCATTAAACAAAACGGATTCCTGAGTCACAATGCCCATTAAGCCTCTTAAGTCGTCCAAAGGAATATTCTTCAAGTTCACTCCATCTAAGGTAATTTGCCCCGATGAAGCATCGTAGAAACGTGGTAATAGATCCGCCAATGTCGACTTTCCGCCTCCTGAGGCACCAACAAGTGCAATCGTTTTACCCCTGGGAATATCAAAACTCACTTTTTTAAGTACCGAACGGCCTTTCACATATTCAAACCCAACAGCATCGAAGGAAATCTTATCGTTGAATTCTTTCACTGGAGTGATTGGTTCTTGGGCTACAATTTCTGATGATGTATCTAAGATTTCAATAATGCGATCTGCTGAAGCGACACCACGCTGAATTCCACTGAAGGCATCAGCGATGGCTTTCGCCGGACGCATCACCTGCGAAAAAGTCGCAATAAACGCAATGAACGTAGAAGCTGATAATTCACCTTTCCCACTAATGACTAAACTACCGCCATATAATAAGATCCCTGTAACGACTAAAACGCCTAAACTTTCGGAGGTGGGGGATGTTAACTCTTGGCGGAATACCATCTTCAATAAGGAGTTGCGGTAGCGATCGTTTCCTGCTTGAAAACGCGCATCCATCATCTTCTCAGCCCGAAAGGCTTTCACCACTCGCATGGCTCCAAAAGTCTCATCCAACAAACTGATAATTCCACTGAGGTGCTGTTGCACTTCTCCGGCTGCGCGGCGTAAACGTCTCGTAATCGTCGCAATAACCGAACCCGAAAGGGGCAAGATGATTAACGAAAACAAGGTCAGTTTCACCGACATACTCGCCAGAAATACAAAGAATAAGACCAGCGTGAAGATCTCTTTAAAGGTCGCGGTAAAGGCACGGCCGATGCTATTTTCGACTTCTTGTACGTCCGTGGTTAAGCGGGACATCAAATTGCCTTTTTTCTGCTCTGTGAAATAGCTGAGGTCTAAGCGAATAGCTCGCTCAAAAACCGCTTGACGCAAAGTGGCAATTGTGTCTGCTTCGACTGTTTTGAGGACTCTTTGGGAAAAATACCGAAAGAAATTCGATAAAATCACCGAAATCATAATCGCCCCACAAGCGTATTTCAGCGCCCCGATCCGACCAAAATTCTCTAACGCACCGTAGAAATAGTGGTTAAACAAGAACGAAAAATAGGAGGGTGTTAACGAAAAAGCAGGTAAAACGCGGTAAATCTGAATATTCTCCGGAGCTGATTGGTTGAACAAGACATTCAACAAAGGAATCAGCAAAGTAAAATTAAGAATGCCGAACAAACTCGCTAGCAAGGAAAACCCGAAGTATGGAAATACATACTTGCGGATCGAAACGGCGTAGTTTAATAAGCGAAAATATGTTTTCAATGCGGCTTTTTATCGAAATTTTGGTCAAATTACGACAATTTTCAGAAACAATATCCGAATGTCGCCCTTAATTTCCATTGTAATGGCCACCTATAACGGGG
>JBILCC010000063.1:0-8505 GCA_044353355.1 Aquirufa sp. | reverse complement strand
ATGACCGAAAGAACTGAGAAAGATGCGAATTATCTGCAAGAATGGAGTCGACTAACGCCACTAGGTAAACCTGCTGACGTTCAAGATATTTCAGAGGCTGTTTGTTTCTTTTTGAGTGATAAGACTAAACACATCACAGGTCAAACATTAATCGTGGATGGAGGTTGGACTAGTGTAAGCCCCCCACCTAATGCCTAAGACCAGGCCTTTTCTAAGAAGTCAAGCCAGTTTTGGTGGCAGAATTTGACGATATCCTCATCAGAAAATCCACGTTTCAATAGCAATTCAGGTAGTTTTTGTAAATCAGCAATGGTCTCCACGTCTGCTGGACATTGTTCTCTTCCGAATCCTCCATCTAAATCGGTGCCCAATCCCACGTGATTCGTATTTCCTGCTAGGTCGCAAATGTGGACTAAATGATCTATGAGTGTATGTAAGGTAACGTTTTTATTCAATGGCGTAGATTCCCCTCTCACCCAACCTGGAACCATCATCCAAGCGTCCATCGGCATGCCAATCACTGCTCCTCGCGAAATTATTTCTTTCAACTGTTCATCGCTGAATTGTCGATTATGATCTACTAAGGCTCGGCAATTTTGATGACTAGCCCAAACAGGACCTTGGTGGTATTCCATTGCCTCCCAAAAACTATCATCACATAAATGCGTCGCATCCAAAATGATCTGAAGATCCATCATTTTGCGTAATAAATCACGTCCCCTTGCTCCCATTCCGCCCGTGGCATTCGTACCTTGTGCATAACGTCCCGGACCATAATGAGCTGGACCTAAGGCACGTAAACCAGATGCATAGGCTATTTCTACATACTCTAATGAAACGATAGAATCAGCTCCCTCTAAACTCAAAATATATCCAATTGTATGTTTATCAGCTTCCCATTGCGTTAAATGATCGTGTAATTCGGATCTATTTCGAATTGGACGAAGATCCCCAGTTCTTTCTAGTGCTTTGTAATAGGCTAATTGACCTTGTGTTTGTGCCCAAGCTTGTTCTGGACTATTCCAGCCGGGTAATGTGGAGTCAGGGGCTACATAGCGTGCGATTTGTGTGGCAACGACGATGCCTACATTTCCTTTTCTTAATTCGTCTAAACTTACGGTCGCATTGCCACGATCAGGTTTATCTGTTAAATGGTTCTCTCGATCATTGATTTCTTGAATGCTAGCGCGCAGGTCTCGATTCCATTCAAGCGCGTTCATACTTAAATCTAAATGGGCGTCGATTAATAACATAGTCTGCGATTTCTAGCTTTCACTTCCCATAAACCACCATCAATGACCTGAAGATGGGAATGTAGATTAACCGTAGGGCAAATATGGTAGGGAATCATTCGGACGATTTCACCTATAGTGTAAGCTGAGTTAACACCTACTTCCACGATGCCATGTTCCTCGCTTTGGGACTTTAATACCCAGGCTGGTTGATCAATGAATCTAACGCGATTATCAATTGGGTTTTCAGCTGCCACTGATTTATGGCCTAGATCGAGGCAAATAGTTGTATCTGTAGGTTTTGAGATGATTCTAGCGATAATCTCCACTCCAAATTCAAAGGTGTTTTCTGGAAATAAGGCTGCATAACCTGCATCGAAAAAGATAAAAGTTCCTGGACTGCAGGTAAATTGGGGGTTTTTATGATGCACAAGGAAACTAGGGGTTCCTGATACGACTAATTCTAGATCAGAACGGTTTAAGCGCTCTAGAAGCTGATAGAAAGAAGTAAAATCTGTTTCTACATGTTTGGCACGGTCTTCGTATACCTTATCTCTAATATGACCATCATAGGCATGTAAACCCCGTAAAGTGACATTTGGCAATGTTTCTAAATGTTGAATTAAAGCCAAAGCTTTAGCAGGTAAAATACCCGTGCGATTCATCCCCATATTAAGATCTACATAAACTCCTGCTGAAAGGTCCGTAAAAATACGATTCAGCTCGGAAGCGGCAAATGCATCATCTACGATAGAGGAGAATTTTGTTTTAGGATAATGGGTTACTAATTCCTTAAAACGGTCCAAATTAGGTCCGATCAATTGCATGGAAATAAGCACATCTGGCGCTTCAGAAAGCGCTAATAGTTCCGCTTCGGCGATAGTAGCACATTTGAATTTGGTGATTCCCGCTGCTAATAATAAGTCGTTTCCATCTTTTGTTTTATGTGTTTTGATGTGCGGACGCAAGCGTGCAGGATTACCATCCACCATTTCGATGACTTTGGCAATATTACGTTTTACCCGATCAGGATATACGATTAATCCCGGGCTTTCAAATGTGTCCAAATTTTTCATGAAATCGCTCGATCTAGGTGAACATAGCCCCCATCTACATGGATGATCTGTCCAGTGGTATGACTTGATTTAGGTGACATCAAAAATGTGACCATATCGCCTATTTCTTCTTTTGTGGTCATTCGTTGACCTAAAGGTATTTTACTTGTAATGCTGGCTAACTTTTCCTTCGGATTTTCTAACGTCTTAATCCATTTCTCATACATAGGCGTATAACATTCAGCCACGATGACCGAATTAACTCGAATGCTATAATCACGCAGTTCTAGCGCCCATTCACGTGTTAAGGCGTTGCGTCCTCCATTCGAAGCTGCATATCCAGAGGTGTTTCCCTGTCCTGTTTCTGCTGTTTTCGATCCGATATTAACGATAGCCCCTTTACTTTTTTTCAAATAAGGCAACGCTGCTTGAGCCATTAAATAGTAATGGGTCAAATTTGCGTTAATGGATTGAATGAATTTTTCGTAATTACCTGTTTCAAGGCCTACACCGTCATTTAAACCAGCATTATTGACTAATCCATCAATTTTCCCGAACATCGTAGCCACTTTTTCTACTACTTGATGGCATTCGGAGGGATTACTTAAATCAGCCACGAAAGAGAATGCTTGCCCGCCAGTAGCTTGAATTTTTTCGATACATTTTTGATTATCATCCTCGTTACGGCCTACAATCGCCACCATAGCAGATTCTAAGGCCAAAGACTCTGATATTCCTTGCCCAATTCCTTTGGCTCCACCTGTCACAATAATCACTTTCTCTCTTAATCCTAAATTCATAGTGTTTCTAATTGATAAAAATCGATAGCGTTCTGATGGTAAATTAGTTCTTTTTCTGAAGCGTTTAATCCTATAAGAGCTTCTTGAAATGAAGTAACCCAGCGTTCTAACGTTGAATTTAATAAAACAACCGGATAATCACTTCCGATTAGTAGTCTCTGTGGACCAAAAACATTTAAAGCCACATCCACAATCTCATTTACTTGATCCTGTGTCCAAGACTGATCTGCTGCTTCCGTCACAATCCCTGAAATTTTGGCAGAAACGTGTGATAAATTAGCGAACGCTTGAATTTCCTTCTTCCATTCTTGGATATTTCCTGATTTGAGTGGTGCTTTTGCCAAATGATCTAACACGATTTTTTGCTCATCGCAAGTCTCACAAAAAGCAATGGCAGATTTGATTTGATGCGGATAAATCAATAAATCATAGCTTAAATCGAAGCTGGCGAGGGTTTTGATACCTCGGAGAAACTCTTTTCTAGCCAGAAAATCAGGGTCTTTTTCCCCTTGAACAATATGTCTGAAGCCCTTGATTGATTCAAATTGGGAAAAATAGGCAAGTCTGTCTTCGATATTTGGACTTTGTAAATCAACCCAGCCCACAACTCCTTGAATGAATTCGTTTTGTTCGGCAAGTGCCAATAGAAACAAGGTTTCTTCTTCGGAAGAATCAGCTTGAACAGCCACACAGCCTGTAAATCCTTGGTCTCTAAAAAGTGGTTCGCTATAGTTTGGGTAAAAATCAGCCCGAAGAACGGACATCTCTGGAGTTATCCAGGTATCCCGTTCCTCGTTGTAATTCCAAAAATGTTGATGTGCATCAATCATCCCTGATAGGCTATAGCTGTTTGTTGTTGTTCACCTAAGCCATCCATTCCTAAGGTAACTACGTCTCCTGGCTTTAAATAGATCGGTGGATTGAATCCTAAACCCACACCGTGAGGTGTACCTGTGCTTATTACATCCCCAGGAAGTAAAGTCATAAATTGAGAGATGTAGGAAACCACTTGTGGTACGTTGAAGATTAATTGGTTGGTGCTACTCGTTTGGAAACGTTTGCCGTTTACATCTAGCCACATTCCTAATTGATGTACGTCTGCAATTTCCTCTTTTGTTGCTAAATAGGGTCCCAAAGGCGCAAAGGAATCACATCCCTTCCCTTTGGACCAGTTTCCACCACGTTCTAATTGGTATTCACGTTCAGATAGATCGTTGTGCAAACAATAGCCAGCCACATAATTGTAGGCATCGGCTTCCGGAACATAGGAGGCCTTTTTACCGATCACAATCGCTAATTCAACTTCCCAATCTGTCTTCGTAGAGTTTTTGGGGATAATGATATCGTCATTGGGCCCAGAAAGGGCTGTCGTGCTCTTGAAGAATAAAATGGGTTCCTTAGGGATCTCTGCTCCTGTTTCTTTGGCATGGTCTGCATAATTTAGACCCACACAAACAATTTTACTCGGTCTAGCTACGCAAGAACCTAAACGACCGGAAATGACTGGGAAATCACTAGGGTTTAGTTGAGCTAATTCTGCTAAGCCATTCTGTTGAAAAAAGGATTCATTAAAATCTGAAAATCGAGATGATACATCATAATAGACCCCATCTTGGTATATACAGGGCTTTTCAGCCCCCTCTTTTCCGATTCTTGCTAACTTCATACTATAATTTTTTAATAACGTCCCACATCGTATCAGCTAAAAACTGATTACCTGTTTCATTTAAGTGAACACGATCAGAGGTTAAGATACCTGATGCCTTGTTTTCGATGTTGTTTTTAGACTCGTAATCCATAAAGGCTTTGCGCAAATCGATCAATTGTACGCTATTGTCTTTAGCGATTTTCTTGATGATGGCTGAATAAGCATTTAAGTCACCATCGTTTTCGTTTGAGTTATCAAACTTTTCTCCGATCACTGTAGGTGTACAGATAACTACTTGAGCATTAGCTTTTTGAATCTTCTTAATTAAAGCATTATAGAATCTTTCAAACTTGTCCGCATCCGTTCCTGTACGTGAACTTGTTTTATGCCAAACATCATTAATGCCGATGTAAATAATGACTAAATTGGGATTCTTAGCGACCACATCTTCTTCGTGACGCAAGTATAAATCATATACTTTATTGCCACCAATACCCGCACCGATCAGTTCATATTGATTGGAAAGACCTTGAGCGGCAATCATTTCGGTCATTTTGGTAATATACCCACTCTTTCCTACTCCCGCTTGAGTGATTGAATCTCCAAAGAAAATAATACGCTTAGGACCGTCTTTCTTGAATGAACACAAAGAGGTTCCCAAAACTAATAACAGGCAAATCAGTTGTTTTTTCATAGGTTTAGTTGTTTAGATAAATGAATCCACCGTCAATTGGATAATCACAACCTGTGATAAATGCGGCTTCATCGGAACATAAATATAAAGCTAAATGTGCAATTTCTTGTGGTTTCGCCATTCGACCAATGGGTTGAGTAGCAGAAAGTTTCTCAAACATTTCTTTTTGCTGGTCTGGGTAGTTTTTGGCAATAAACCCATCCACAAACGGCGTATGGACTCTTCCTGGTGAAATACAGTTGCAACGAATCCCTTGTTTTACGTAATCTTTAGCCACCGATTGAGTCATCGATTTAATGGCTCCTTTTGTCATCGAATACCCAAAACGATCTGGAATTCCCACTGAGGCTGCCACCGAGGCCATATTCAAAATTACTCCCGATTTCTGTTCAATCATAGCTGGAATAAAAGCATACATACAATGGTAAGCCCCTTTTACATTTACATCAAAGATGCGTTGGAAGTCAGTTGGGTTCGTTTTCTCCAAATTCCCAATTTGTGGAATCCCCGCATTATTCACTAAGATATCTATCGATTTCAATTGTGCAGCAATGGCCTCTACCGCTTCTAATGAAGTTATATCAGCCTGATGAAAGGTGATTTCTGCCGGCATAGGCTCAACCGATGGTTTTAAGTCTATTACGTGCACCTCTGCCCCCTTTGCTAAGAATGTTAGAGCGATCGATTCTCCGATTCCGGAGCATCCGCCAGTGATGAGTACTTTTTTGTTAGTTAGTTTGAACATGTCATTCAGTTGTCAGTGGGCAGTTATCAGTGGTCCGGAGGGAATGAGTCCGAAGTCCGTAGGTTCCAAATCTCTTCTCTCTACTCTATAATCTATAATCTATAATTCACCATTTAAAGCGAAACCCCTCTCCTCCAGAACATAAAGTCATCTTGTCCTAAATCCATCGCTTTCGTATTAATTTCTCCAGAGGCTAATTGAATAATGTATTCTAAGACTTCTTCTCCCGTTTGTTCCACCGTTTTTTCACCTGAAATAATCGGACCACAATCAATATCGATGATTTCAGGGAGCTTTTGAGCGAGTTTTGTATTCGTTGATAACTTCACCATGGGGCTGATTGGATTACCTGTGGGTGTTCCTAAGCCAGTAGTGAATAATTGAATGTTAGCACCAGCACCAGCCATACCAGTTGTGGCTAAAACATCATTACCAGGAGTACAAACAAGGTTTAAACCTTTCTTGGTTACATATTGTCCATAGCCTAAGACATCTTCAATAGGAGAAGAACCAGCTTTTTTAGCCGCTCCGGCTGATTTGATTGCATCTGTAATTAAGCCATCTTTAATGTTACCTGGAGATGGATTCATATCAAATCCTGCACCTACTAATGCGGCACGTCTTGCATATTCACGCATTAAGAAACCAAAATTATCAGCGATTTCTTTAGTCACTGATCTATTTTGAAGTTCTTGTTCGACACCACATAATTCCGGGAATTCAGCGATCATCACGGTACCACCTAGACCTACGACTAAGTCTGCGGTATGTCCAATAGCTGGATTTGCGGAGATTCCAGAGAAACCATCTGATCCACCACATTTAACACCTACGCGTAATGCGGATAAGGGAGCCGGTTTACGGGTTTGTTTGTTGATTTCCACCAGACCCTTAAATGTCTGTAAAATCACTTCATTTAACATATTCTCGACTCCACTCCCATTATCTTGCTGTTGCTCAAAGATGTATAATGGTTTGGAGAAGTTCGGATCTTTCTCTTTTAGTTTTTCTTTAAATACCTCAATTTGAGAATGTTGGCATCCTAAACTTAAAACAGTGATTCCTCCTACATTTGGATTGAGGCAATAACCCGCTAATAAAGCGCATAGATTTAAAGAATCATCTTTGTTTTCGCCACAACCGCTTTCGTGCGTTAAGAATTTGATACCATCAACGTTAGGAAATTGGGCCGATTTATGAACCAATACCGAAGCAGAAGAAGCTGTATCTATTTCTAGCGCTTTCCCCTCAGCTAGTTGTTTTCCTAATTGTTGGACCTTTTGAGTGAATGGGTCCATCTTTTGGAAGCCCAAACCGTTTAAGAAGGCATTCTTTAATAATTCGATATTTCTGTTCTCGCAGAAAACTAAGGGAATGACTAACCAATAGTTTTGAGTACCTACTTGACCGTCTGTACGGTGGTAGCCATTAAATGTTCTGTTTTGGAATTTTGATACATCAGGTGCCGTCCATTCATACTCTTTTTGTTTTCCGATAAAATCAGTAGCAGCGTGATGTAAATTAAACGTATGAATGAGCCCTCCTTTGGGAATATCTTGACTAGCAAGTCCTACTAAAACTCCATACATTGTTGCCTTCCCGTCTTTAGCAATAGCTTCAGTAGTGAATTTATGCTTAGCAGCAATATCATCTTGAAGCGTGATTTCATTCCCGTTATGCTGGATAACAGTTCCTTTAGGAAGATCTTGTAAGGCAACGAGTAAATTGTCAGTCGGGTTAATTTGTAAGAATGTTTGGCTCATTTTGTTAAGTTAAAAATAGGATGGGCAAGCACCCATTTTACTCCTGGAGGAGTTCCTGGAATTGTTTTTTGGTAATTTGACATTAAGTTTTCCCACACTTGTACAGCTGGATTATTTGCATCCATTTCACCTTTTAGGGCAAAAGTAAATTCATCATTTGCCACTATTTCCATACAAAGCCGATTTTCAAAGCGAAACATTTTCATCGATTCTATACCGGAAGCTAGTATACTCTCCTGAATTTCAGTAGGGATTGATTCGTGGTATTTTTCATATTGACGAATCAATTCAAGATCATCTATAAGGTCTAAAAGTAAGATGAAGCGTTGCATTAGTCTTTTATTTCAAATCCTTTAAAAGCAAAATAGATAATATAGGCAAAGCACAATAAAGGTATACTCAGAGCCGCTACGGTGCTTATTTTAAACAAAGAGGCAGTGATTGGTGGAATAATTGCTCCTCCTACAATCGACATAATGATTAAAGAGGAAGCGAGTTTAGATCCATCACCTAAACCTTTACAAGACAAAGCAAAAATGGTAGGAAACATGATTGATTGAAAGAAATA
>JBILCC010000062.1:0-8704 GCA_044353355.1 Aquirufa sp. | reverse complement strand
GAAGTAGTCGTTACACAAAACCGCCGCACTGCAAAAGCAGCGACCTTAGAATCTCCACTCAGCGTTCAACGCTTGACCTCAGAGGAAATCAAAAGTAATCCAGGTGGAAACTTCGACGTCTCTAAAGTGATCCAAACCTTACCCGGCGTAGGGGGAGGCCCACAAGGCGGAGGCTTTAGAAACGATATCATCATACGAGGTGGAGGTCCGAACGAAAATGTCTATTACCTAGACGGTATCGAAATCCCCGTTCTGAATCACTTTCAAACTCAAGGAAGTAGCGGTGGACCACAAGGAATGCTAAATGTGTCTTTCATCGAAGATGTGAAGTTGAGTTCTTCTGCTTTCGATGCGCGTTACGACAATGCCTTAAGTTCCGTATTCCAATTCAAACAACGTACGGGGAACCCGAATAAATTCCAAGGAAATGCGCGTTTGAGCGCGACAGAATTCGCTTTAACGACAGAGGGCCCTTTATCTAAATCAGGAAAGACTACCTTCTTAGCATCCGTCCGCCGATCCTATTTGCAATTCCTTTTTCAAGCTTTAGATATTCCGATTCGCCCTAATTTCTGGGATGCTCAGTTTAAAATCACGAAGCAAATCAATTCTACTACAACACTTTCGCTGATGGGATTGGGTGCGATTGATGAGTTCTCTTTTGGAACATTAAAAAAGGCCACTCCGGAGAAATTATACATCTATAATTCGAATCCGCTCATCAATCAATGGAATTATACGCTAGGAGTTTCATTGAGAAAACTGTTGGATAATGGCTATGTGAATGTGGCTCTTTCTAGAAATGTCTTCGACAATAACTTCTTGCGCTATGAGGACAATTTAAAGAAGGATCCTTCCGAATTGAACTTTGATTATGCCTCTCGCGAAACAGAAAATAAGTTGCGCGTGGATGTGAACAAGAACACGAATGGCTGGAAAATCAATTATGGTTTATCCACACAATTGGTCGAATATTCGAACAGCACATTTCAGGTACTTGGTAATACATCCAGCACATTTCCGTCAAACATGAGCCTTTATTTGAGTCCATTAAATTCATTATGGAAATATGGAGCCTTTGCTCAGGTATCGAAGACGTTCTTTGATTCCAAGCTAGGTTTAAGTGCAGGCCTTCGAACGGATATGAATAGTTTCACCACCACTGGGTCTGATCCAATAGAAACTTTATCACCTCGACTTTCTTTAAGCTATGTGCTTTCGGATAAATGGACGGCAAATGCCTCTGTCGGTCGCTACTTCAAACTAGCTCCATATACGATTTTAGGCTATGCTTCATCGGGCTCCCCTTATCCAAGTTATTCCAGTTTCGCACCCGTTTCCCCGGTGCTGGTAAATCAAGATGCGAAATACCAACAAAGTGATCACTACGTAGCAGGACTTGAATACTTGTTTGATGAATCTTTGCGATTCACAGCGGAAGCCTTTGTAAAGGAATATGCGAATGTTCCTATTTCAAATCGCAAGGGCATTTCTTTGGCGAATTTAGGCGGCGATTTTAATATACTTGGTAATGAAGATGTAACCACCTCAGGAAAAGGGCGGGCCTATGGATTTGAATTTTTTGCCCAAAAGAAACTAACTAATAAATCCTTCGGAATTCTATCTTATACCTATTACCGAAGCATGTACAGCGGTTTTGATGGTAACCTAGTTGCGTCTAGTTGGGATAATCAACATCTTTTAAGCTTGACCTGGGGGTATAAATTCCCGCGTAACTGGGAGTTAGGACTTCGATTCCGTTACCAGGGTGGAGCACCGTATACCCCTTATGATGAATCGTTATCTAAGGAAAATTACCTGACTTTAGGACAAGGGACCTTTGATTATTCTCGCCTAAATACGCAACGTTTACCAGATTTTCATTCAGGGGATGTGCGTATCGACAAGAAATACAATTTAAAGAAAGTGACTATTGATTTATTCCTAGATGTAACGAATTGGTACATCGCGGTCAATCAGGGGATTCCGACTTATACCTTCAAACGCTTAGAAGATAATTCTGCCTTCGCGACGACTAATGGCTTACCTATCGCAAAAGATGGTAGCAACGCAATCCCCACTCAATTCTTGAATGATCGGGCGCAGGTTACTCCTACGATTGGATTTATTGTGGAGTTTTAAAGGTATTTAGCGCTTTGCTTTCAGTGCTTTCGCGAACTCCAATGCATGAGGGCCGTCACCGTGTATACACCACGTGTCGGCTTTTATTTTTTCGACCTGATCTAAGACATCTTGAACTTCGGTAAAGCATGCCCCCGGCTGACTACGCGGAGTTAAGGATCCATCACTTTCATAACGGCGATCCGCGAAAGCCTCTTCTGCTGTTTTTAGGCCCATTTCTTTTCCTGCGGCAATAGATAAACTATTTTTCAGGCCAAAAAGAACTAATCCCGCATCCACATCTTTCACTGCTTTTGCGATAGCTTTCGCCACTGCTTCGTTTTTTGCCGAAGTATTGTATAATGCACCATGTGGTTTCACGTGGTTTAATTTCCCCCCTGCGGTTTTAACGATTTGATTCAGCGTTTCAATTTGTTTTTTAACCAATAGATATATTTCCTCCGGACTCATTTCTATCTCTTTTCTCCCAAAATTCTCCCGATCTAGATAGGATGGATGTGCTCCCATTTTTACGCCGTGGCGAATGCATAAGGCAACCGTTTCGCGCATGGTATATCCATCGCCGGCATGGAATCCGCAGGCAATATTTGCTTCATCGATGTAGGGCATGAGTTCGGCATCATTTCCAATGCCTTCGCCAAGGTCGCAGTTTATTTGCATAGAGAGGTATCTAAAAAAAAGCCTGTGTTTCCACAAGCTCGTTTATTTCAAATTTCGGTAGGCTTAGCCTAATATGATGTCTTTTTTCATGGGTAGGGTTTTTAAATACTGTTAAACCTTCGTTAAAGGTACTCATTAATTTTTCAATTGATTCCGCTAATTCCTATTTTAATTCAACAGAATTTCCAGATAAAAATTTCCCAGAACTAATGCGATCTAAGCTAGGGTAATCCTGCACGAAAACTTTATTGAATCCTGATAAGGCATGTTTTGCAATGATGGTTAGTCGAATAAAGGAGGATTCATCCTGCCATGTTTCTTCAAGCGGTTCAATCGTTCGAATACGTACGGCGTGCAAAGAAAATTGATCTGTTTTTCTCTCTCGCGGAACGTAGGCAATAAAATTATCTTTTAGTTTAATATCTCGTCCTTGCAAATTACTTCCGTTGAAAGTACCTACCGGCTTATAAAAAGTGAGTTCGATGTGTACGTCAAAGATTTCAGAGTTAGTTAAGTTAACAAACTTGAACAAATAGTTTTGTTCTCCATTAAATCGGATTCGACTGATTTGATTTGAAATGAGAATTTTAGGTTTCTTATTGAGAAGAAAGAAGACTAAGAATAAATAGGATGATAGTAGTCCTGCTGCGATACTTAAGATAAAATTCATAGTGGTTATTTTTTCAAAGGTATTTCTATTTCACCTTCATTCAATCTTCCACTTTCATTTTATCAGCTAATTGATAATCAACAAAAAAGCTCACCCGACAATGCGAATGAGCTTTTGACTAAGTCCGAAGGACGACTGTCGCAAAGCGACTATTCCTGGATAAAAGGATAATTCTCTTCGACATACACATCTTTGTAAGCCTCCGATTTATCTGGGAACGGAGATGTTTCTGCGAAATCAACTGATTCTTGAACTATAACCTTGATTTTAGCATCGATCTCGTCTAATTCTGCTTGCGTTAAGATGTTGTGTTCTAAGATCGTATACTTCACCTGTTCGATAGGATCGCGATCTTTATAAGCCTCAACCTCTTCTTTAGAGCGGTATTTCTGTGGATCTGACATCGAGTGACCTCTGTAACGGTAGGTTCTGAATTCTAAGAACGTAGGGCCTTCTCCTGCGCGTGCTCTAGCTGCTGCACGAGAAACTGCTTCGTGAACTGCTTCCACATTCATGGCATCAACTGGCTCAGATGGCATATCGTAAGCCTCACCAATAGTATATAATTCGGTTACATTGGATGTACGTTCAACTGAAGTACCCATCGCATAACCGTTGTTTTCTACCACGAAAATCGCAGGTAATTTCCAAAGCATCGCCATGTTAAATGCCTCATGTAAAGCACCTTGACGAACTGCACCATCACCAAAATAGGTGATCGAAACGTTTCCTGTTTTTTTGTATTTCTCGGCGAAAGCAAGGCCAGCGCCTAAGGGGATTTGAGCTCCTACGATACCGTGGCCTCCTACGAAACCAACTTCTTTATCGAAGATGTGCATCGAACCACCTTTTCCTTTAGAAGCACCGGTGATTTTACCGTATAATTCCGCCATAATTGCGTTAGGAGAGGTTCCTAAGGCCAAAGGGATACCGTGGTCACGGTATGCTGTGATGTATTTATCACCTTCCTTTAGGGCAGATTTTGAGCCAGAAGAACAAGCCTCTTGTCCAATATATAAGTGACAGAAGCCTTTAATTTTCTGCATTCCGTACAACTGACCGCATTTCTCTTCGAATTTGCGTTGTAATTGCATGGATTCGTACCAATACTTGTAAGTCTCTTTAGAATACTTGGGCGCGTCTGCGTTTTTCTTTGCCATCTTCTTGATAGAATATTTTTAAAGCGGTATGCCGGGTTAATTCCGGCGCTAATCCCTGCAAAATTAGTACAAAATCTTTATTTTTACACGCTTTTAATCGCATTCCTACATCCATGCATCTCAAATCTCTTCAGGTAAATCAGTTTAAATCCTATGAGGAGGCTAGATTTAGCTTTATTTCCGAGATTAATTGTATTGTGGGGGAGAACGGGATCGGGAAAACGAATCTCTTGGATGCCATCCATTTCCTTTCCATGACAAAAAGTGCGCGGGGAATTTCGGACCAGCTTTGTATCAAACATACACAAGATTTTTTCCGTGTACAGGGTGATTTTGTCGATACCCAAGATCGTGAAACCCAGATTACCTGTGTTTTTCAGAAGGGTGCCAAAAAGCAATTTCTCCGCGATGACAAACCCTATCCCCGCTTAGCAGACCACATCGGCCATTTTCCTGTCGTTTTAATGGACCCTCACGACACGGATTTAGTGCGAGAGGGAAGTGAAGAACGCCGCCGTTTCTTTGACGGAATGATGTCCCAGCTCGACCGCAATTTCCTCGATCAATTACTACGCTACAACCGGATCGTCCAGCAACGTAACGTATTGCTAAAGCAGTTTGCAGAACATGGCCAGGTCGATCGCCTGCATTTAGATAGTTACCACGCACCTTTGGTGGAGTTAGGCGAATCGCTAGCAAAAGCCCGAAAGGAATTCCTCGAGGTGTTTTTGCCCAGTTTTAAGTTTCATTATTCCAAACTTTCAGACGACCGCGAGGACGTCGATATTCAGCTCGATTCTACTTTCGAAGCAGGGGACTTTGACGCGGCGCTTCGCGCCGCGGAACCGCTGGATTTGTCCGCGCAGCGGACATCCATCGGAATTCATAGAGATGAATTTGATTTTAAAATCAATGACTACTCCTTGCGCAAATTTGGCTCCCAAGGCCAGCAGAAATCTTTTGTCGTCGCACTAAAACTAGCACAATTCGACTCCCTCGTTGCCGCCAAACCCCGCAAACCTCTCTTACTCCTCGACGACATCTTCGACAAACTAGACGATCGCCGCATCCAACGTTTGGTCCAAATGATGGCCGAAGAACACTTTGGCCAAGTCTTCATTACTGATGCTAGACCGGAAAGAACGAAGAAGCTGTTGAAGGATTTGAAGGGGAATATTCATTATATTTCGCTTTAGCGAAATTCAAAGAGCAAAGATCAAAGTTCAAAGAAGTGTAGAGATAAAAGATTATAGAGTAGAGATAAGGATGGTGAATGGTAAGTGGAGAATGGTAAATGAGTCCGGAGATAAATCAAGTATATCTTTTCTCTCTTCTCTCTACTCTATAATTTATTCTCTCCAATCTTGACAAAATTTGTCAATACCTGAAAACCCCTCTCAGTACCTCGAGCTTATTTTCACTCAAAAGTGCCATGCTTCGACCTATTGACTAAATCGCGTAGCGATGACTAAGACGAAGTCGACTACGGCGCTCCGCGCCGATACATACCATAAAAAAAGGGTGACAGAACCTGCCACCCATTTTAAAATACTGACAACTGGCCACTGGCCACTGTCTACTGTTCGCAAAGCGAACTACAAATTCTTCTTCTTCAACTCTTTCACCGCGAAGTCAGCTGCACGAGCTGTCATTGCCATGTAAGTTAACGAAGGATTCACGCAAGAAGCAGACGCCATTACAGCACCATCCGTCATGAATACGTTTTTCACCTCATGAACTTGGTTGTGCTTGTTCACGATCGAGTTCTTCACGGAAGTACCCATACGAGCTGTACCCATTTCGTGGATACCTAAACCGATGTGTGTACCTTGTTTGTTGTAGGCGTTGATATTTTTGAAACCAGCTGCCTCTAACATAGTCGCAGCCTCGTTCATCATGTCCTCGCGCATTTGCAATTCGTTTTGACCAAACTCAGCAGAGAATTCCAATACTGGTAAGCCCCACTTGTCTTTCTTGTCGCTTAGAACGAAACGGTTCTCTGGATTTGGAAGAATTTCTCCAAAACCACCGAAACCTACTGTCCATTGTCCCGGATGTGTTAAGCTCTCTTTGAACTCAGCGCCAAAGCCATCCGCTCCCACACCACGGCCCCAACCTTCGCGGCTTGCACCACCTTGGTATCCGAAACCACGTGAATAAGCACGTTTGTCTTTACCCCAGTTAGAGAAACGAGGAATATATAAACCATTCGGACGATTTCCGAACATGTAATCTTTCTCAAAACCTTCTACCGTTGCACTTGCACCCGCACCTAAGTGGTGGTCCATGATGTTACGACCTAATTGATCTGAATCATTCCCTAAACCGTTTTGGTAACGGTTAGACTTCGAGTTCATTAAGATGGAGGTAGATTGGATCGCACCTGCATTGACGAAGATGATTTTCGCGAAATATTCTTTAGACTCTTTTGTGATTTGGTCGATCACGCGAACACCTTTTGCTTTTTGAGTAGCCTCATCGTAAATGATCTCTGCTGCAATAGCATTGTGAATCATGGTTAAACGATTTGTGCGCATCGCTGCGGGCAAGGTCGCCGAAAGTGACGAGAAGTAAGCACCGTATGGACAGCCGCGGCTACACTTATTACGGTAGTTACAAGAAGAACGACCTAAGTCTAATTGTTGTTTCGTAGGCTGAGTTAAGTGAGCCACACGACCCAAGGTCACTGGACGACCTAATTTTTTATTTACAGCATTCTTAAAGTGAACCTCTGGTGCAGTCATCTGCATCGCTGGTAAGAATTCACTATCTGGTAATACGTCTAAACCTTCTGCTTGACCGGAGATACCTGCAAATTTCTCTACATAAGAATACCAAGGAGCTAAATCATCATAGCCGATAGCCCAAGGAGTACCGATTCCCTCTTTTTCATTCGCTAAGAAATCCTCGCGGTTCCAACGATACGTTTGGCGACCCCATAATAAGGATTTACCTCCCGTATGGTAGGCACGAATCCAGTCGAATCCACCTTTTTTCTCGATGTAAGGATTTTGAGAATCGTTCTCAAACATGTGACGAGTTTCTTCGTTTGCTGTATAGCCTGTACGCATGTTTGCCCAATATTCTTCGGCAGCCATGTTCGTAGGGCGACCACGGTGATTGAATTCCCATGGGTTTTTCATGGCTGTTTCGTAGCCTTCGATGTGCTTGATCTCGCGACCACGCTCTAAAACCGCTACTTTTAAGCCTTTTTCTGTTAATTCTTTTGCAGCCCAACCTCCGGAGATACCTGATCCGATGACGATTGCGTCAAATGTTTGGCCTTTAATTGCATCTATATTAAGATTCATTGTCTTCTAAATTTATCAGATTAATACATGAAAGATTTTTGAGTCGGCTTCATATCCGTAATCAGCTCATACTTGCCAGGAGTTGGCTCATAATTAAAGGACGCTAGAGCTCCTTTTTCGGAAGTGTAGTATCCTAACAAGGTTAGTTCTTTCATTAATCTCCAGAATGGAACGCCATTAGCGCCTTCTAATGTGTCCTTGTCAATGTTATCGCCCACTTTGATTTTCTTCTGAGAATAGTTCTTCATTAAATCCTTCGTGTTGGCTTCTAGTAACGTTAACATAGCCACTTGTCCAGACGCAGGTTGTGCTAAGAAATTAGCCTTAGCTAAGTCATTCACCCCCTTTAGAAAGCTGTAATGTTCTGGTTTTTTGTAACAATCTTGTAACATCATTTCGATGAAGGAAGGAACACCTGCATCGATCGCGCCTGGTGTAGACGTTCTTGGAATGATATGTTCAGCAACGGCTGAGACGATTTTGCGTTGCGCATCAGATAAGCTGAAATCTGAGGCAGCGATGGAGCTATTGCCGTTTCTCACATCCATAGCCATTAGCGTAGGAGCTGTGAAAGCACCCCCTAATAACAGGGCGATTTGAGAGATGGCATCTCTTCTTTTCATCATGGTATTTTTTGTTAAATTGTTCTAGGTATTCGCCTAAAATGAGGCCGAAAACAAATTTAATGACATTCTTCATTATTCAAGGGCAAAATGTGATTTTTTTGTTAATTTTCTGTCATGAACAAACGCACCTTCCTT
>JBILCC010000061.1:0-8790 GCA_044353355.1 Aquirufa sp. | reverse complement strand
ACGGGTGTGCGAAGCCGTGATTGAATCGGCTAATACGAAGTCTTGGAAAGATACACAGGTGGAATGGTCCTAAATACGCGTTTACTTGTAGTTGAGGATGTTTCATGATTTTTCCAAAGCCCTGGTGATTTCGGGATAGTTTAACAAAAAGAGGCCGATGATGGCCTCTTTTGGTTTTATAGGGTCAAAAGTGGATCAACTAGTAGTCTATAAACGCTTGATTTGGCCTTCTGTAAAACCCCAACTCGCTTTTGATTTTCTTGCTTGAGATAACGATAGATAATCCTTTAGATGTTTCTGTAGAAAAGGAATAAGTCGATGATGTTTTATGTTTGCGGTTTTCCCTAGCCTATTCCATAGGTGTAAAAGGTCTTTTAAATCTCTCGATTTAAGAGGAGTTTTTTGAGAGTAAGCAAGCATTAAATCGGATTTTGTATGATTCCCAAATCCCCGCCAAATGCTAAATTTGTTCCCTCGTAAAGGGCGTATCAGAAATAATTTCAACGTCTTATTTTTAATCAGAAGCTGAAGGATGAACAGTAGATTCACGAAACAAAATAAGTCGTAATCAAACCACAAATACACTTCCGCACCATTGGGGATGCGTTGAATCTTTTCAAATTCTGTAACGGATTTTATATGATATTCCTCCGTAGGAATTGCATACGTTTTTTCTAAATAAGTCGCTCTGGCTTGAAATAATGCATAAATAGAATCGGCCTTGATAGGGCCCTCCACAAACATTTCACGAACAATTAAAGCATTTTCTGCTTGTAAACAATCTTGCAAAAAATCTCCATTTAAAATATGCACCTTCACTTTAGTATTCATCTAATGATAGACAAATCTACTAAAAAGATGTAGCTAAAATTACTCCAATAGGACCTGATGGAGAAGAGGGCTTAATGGTCATAACTAATTACTCTTGCTATTTTCCAGCTACCCTTGTCATTCTTCCAAATCATTAAGAATTTGAACGTGCCTATTTCTAATTTCCCGTTTTCAATGTGTTTGAATTGGTGCTTACCAATTTCTATTGCACCATACCCTTCTATGGGATGCACTTCCAGGCTCTCTTTTAGTAGATTTCTTTTAAGGTCATATTCTCTATTGAAAATAGATTGAAAGTTCGAAAATACTTTTTCGAAGCCAATTAAACCCCCATTATCCTGATACCACTCTAGGTCTTGAGTAAAATAGGTCTTCATTAAATCCAAATTCTTTGAATTGTACGCTGCAAATAAGGCGCTATCCAGATTAGCTATTTTATTGTAAAGATCGGCTGGGGTGCTCGTCACTTTTCTTTCGTTTTGGCTTTGAGCAAAAACACTCGTGCAAATTGAGAAAGCGAAGGCTAGCAGGATTAGATTTTTCATGGGTAAATATACAAAAGATGCTTAAGCCTAACTTGTTGATAGAAAACTATATAACTTTGAGGAAATATTTAATAATTAACCATGGCAGAAAATAAAAAAAGATACATTTTAGCCTCCCTCATAATTCTACTAACAGGGGTCATGTATATTTCCTTACAAGCACAGCAAAAAAATGGTACAAATCGCGCTAATTTTTCTGGCCAATGGCAAGCCAAGGAGGCCATCAGCATAGGCGGCAATATTTTTTGCTCCTATGACGCGAGCGATCGAATGGCTTCTAAAAGTATGAAAATCGTAGAGCGGGGTAATTTTATAACCATTGAAAACCCGGCTTCAAACAAAGCTTCTGTTAAAAGTCAAGAGAAGATGGTCTTCGATGGGAAAACAAGACAAATTAGTCATGGCGAAGGAAACAGAAAGACATTTAGCGTAAAATTGTCCAATGGTGGCCAAACCATGACCATTCGATCGATTGCTTATTTTATCACAGGCACTCCTTATAAGGTCAATAAGAAACAACAAGCATATACCGATGTGACCGAGGTGTGGAACTTGAGCAATGATGGTAAATCTATTGCTGTTTTGGCTAAAGCAAAATCAAACATTTGGAAGGAAGAGCGTTCTTGGAAGACGGTATTCAATAAAATCAATTGATAGTTAAACCCTTTTGGTATTCCAATTAATCATTACTATATGAAATTATTGTTCTTTATCGGTATCTCCGGAATCATTTTATTTGAAATATTAAATGTGTTCTTTATCATGCCGATGCCCGGTTCACAACGCATCAATAGTATTGAATTAGCTTATTTCCTCTATACTCATCGCTGGTTTTTTAGACTTGGTTTTCTGCTTTTCATTCTTGCGGGAGCCTATCAAACCTACCTTTCAAACAAGTGGTTATTTTTTGTTCCATTAGCCCTTAATTTGGCAGTGATTATTGCATTCAATTTTGTCATGGCGGCAGATGCCATGTTTTACCAACCTCAAAGCTTACAAATCGTTGATTCTTCAAGCAACAAAATTCCACTCGATCGCCTAATCATTGGTGTGAATATAGAGGGAGAAGCAAAGGCATATCCTATTTCCCTCATTGGATACCATCACCAAGTCCGGGACCGAATAGGGAACAAAGAAATAATGGTCACTTACTGTACGGTGTGTAGAACTGGCCGCGTTTTTGAACCTAAAGTAGGAGGTAAATTAGAATCCTTTAGATTAGTTGGGATGGATCATTTTAATGCTATGTTTGAAGACCAAACAACTAAAAGCTGGTGGAGACAAGCTAACGGGGAGGCCATCATGGGACCCTTGAAAGGCACCTTGTTGCCCGAACTTCCCGCGCAACAAATGTCGCTCGCGATGTGGTTAAAACTTTATCCTAAATCGAAAATCATGCAACCCGATCCAGCATTCAAAGAGTCGTATGATTCAACAGGCAAATATGAATCTGGTCAATCAAAAAGCGAACTGACGGGAACAGACTCCCTTTCTTGGAAAATGAAATCCTGGGTAGTGGGTATTGAAATTGCACATAAAAGCATCGCCATCGATTGGAATCGATTAAAAAGAGAGCGAATTATTCAATTGGAGTTATCCAACACGCCGTTAGTTCTTGTATTAGCGAAAGACAATAAAAGCTTTTTCGCCTTTGAAAGGCCTACTTTGCAAACGCATTTCGCTTTAAAGGGCGATACACTACTGGCAAACAATCAGCTTTTCGATTTAAAGGGGAAATCTATTTCCTCCGATCTAATCCTAAAGCCCATAGCGGCTCATCAAGAATTTTGGCATAGTTGGGAGACATTTCATCCAAATACAGCAAAATATTAACCCGTAATCAGCGGAAATGTTAATTAAGATTTACGTTACAAGACAAGCGCCATTTGAATATTGCAGCGCTCATAAGGTGTATTACGTCCAAATACTTCAACAAATCCTAACTTTCGGTACAAGCTTATGGCAGGTGTTAAAATAGTATTGCTCTCTAAATAAAGTGTTTTTGCATTCATCGACCTTGCCTTGTCTTTTATCGCTTCTCCGATTAACCAGCCAATCCTTTTACCTTGTGCTTTGGGCGCTACTGCCATTTTTGCCAGCTCAAAATCATATGTAGGATCGTCCATTTTAATTAATGCACAAACACCTACTGGCTCCTTATTTAATAGAGCAACTAGAATATGGCCTCCATTTTGCAAAATATAACTATCCGCATTGTCTAAGGCCTTATAATCAGACGCCTCCATTTTAAAATAGGTAGAAATCCATTCAACATTTAAATCCCTAAATACGTCCTTATAAGCAGATTCGTAGTTAACTATTTCAATTGTATCCATAAATCAAAAATAAGAATTACTTTTTCGAGTTTATATATTTTTACCAAACGTTAGATTGTTTTTGCTCAGAAATCATACTAACCTTTGGCAGGGAATGGAAGCCTAACTAGCTGTTAGAAAACTAAAAAGCCGATCATGAATGATCGGACTTGCTCCTATTACCAACGAAAGATATAGCTTAAACCAGTATTTGTGAATACTATTATTTGTTTAAATTTATACTAACTTAATGACTCACAATAAATTGAAATAGAATGCCTTTACTTATTTTATTTTCTTGGTTCTCCATTATTATCGGGTTACTATCTTCACCTAAGTTGGATATAACTCAAAAAGTGGACTCTACTCCAAAGTTTAAATTAATCCCTGCTCCTAAAATTACGTTCAATTCGTTTGTGGATTGTAATATGGCAGAAGTTTGGATCGGCGATACATTTAGAATCTTCCCTGGCAAATATGGTGAAGACCCTTTGTGGGGTTATGCAAGAGATTTAAAGTATTCAGATGGAGAAAATGCAGAGGTTGTTTTTAAAAACCCTGCTAGCAAGTTCTTTAACCCTAGTATGCCTAGCAATGTCCCTACAGGACAAAAAGGCTTGCATGGAGCTGTTTGGTTTGAAACTGTTTACCAAGATTCTAAAGATAAAAGTGGTAAAACATTATATGGAATTTACCATAACGAAAATTATCCCAGCACCTTACCATACGATTCAGTTACCAAAGAGGGATATAGAAATGTACTTTGGCCACAAGGTTTGACTGGTCCGGAAAGCCCTGCAGCTGTTTGTAGAATTGGTGTGATGAAATCCATAGATGGGGGTAAAAGCTGGGATAACAGAGGCATATTTATTGAGGATTATGACCCAAGGATGATTAGAAAGCCATTTAATACGTCAAATACTTTTGCGGGTGGCGTAGGCGACCCGTCTGCTGTAGCGAGTGGCGACTATTTGTATTTGTTTTATGGAGAGTATGGTTATCCTGGCGTGTATGATGAAAAAACTTTTAACGTTCAAAAAGAGTGGAGTGGTCAATGTATAAGTATCGCACGTATCGCATTGAAAGACCTAGATAATCCAGTTGGAAAAGCAAAAAGATGGGATGGCAAATCGTTCTCTATCGCTTACGATAGTTATGGGGTTCCCGTTCGTTCATTACAAATACCAATCAATGAAGGTGGCGGTGGCGCTTCTTCGCCAACAGGTGGATTCCATTGGGGACCCTCTGTTAGTTGGAATACTTATTTGAATTGCTGGGTAATGATGATGGGGAAAGTGGAGGGGAAATCATGGCAAGGTGATAAAATCTATATTTCATTTAATAAACATAAAGATTTGGGTGCAGGAAACAATAGCCAAGATTGGTCAAAGCCTGAATTGGTATTTCAGAAACCAGGATATATTTTATGGTACCCTTCATTACAACCATTAAATGATCCCAATGATATCAAAGAAAAAAACACATCCGTTAAACTTGGGAAGCGTGCACGTTTTTTTGTGAAAAGAATTAAACCTGGGGATGACGAATATGCGTCAGAGCATTACATTGAATTTGAAAAGTAAATGCATTAACCTTTCGGAAAGTTTAACGTAGTGATCAAAGAGATTGAAAAATTTGTCGATCATTTCGTCTGAAAGATTTTGTACACATTGACAAAGCGATCGAATGTCATCGTATTTCTAATCATGGATTGATTAAAGGCTTGTATTTGCTTTTTAATAAAGGTCTCATGTTCGATGATTGCGTTGCTATATGTATTATCATTTTGCAAATTGTTTTTAAATAATGGGTCCTTGCTGACATTGTAAAAACCTACACAGGTTTCCCCATTAAATTGGTAACAATATTCTTTGCTATAACAATGATAAAGCCCTGCTTTGTAATTGATACTATATCGGTTGCAATCATTATTAAAAAGTGATTTACCTAAAGAATAATAGGGCTTATTATAGTGTAAAATATCCAAAATTGAAGGCATTATGTCTATTTGATTGGCCACATCATGCCTTTCGCCAACCAAACCCCCGTTGGGTTGGTAAAAAACAATAGGAATGGAGACATCTTTTTTATTAGTTAAGTTATCCCCTGTATTTGGGCCGGTATGATCCGCCGTGATTACAAATAAGGTATTATTGAACCACGCTTCATTTTTTGCTTTTTCAAAAAACTGTTGCAAAGCAAAATCGGTATATTTTACAACGGTATTAATTGGATGTCCCTTTAATTTAAAACGATTACCATATTTTGTAGGCGTACGATATGGATGATGACTGTTAATCGTGAACAAAACGGAAACAAATGGTTTTTTTTCTTTACTAATTAGGGTATTCATATGCTGTAAAAAGGGTTCATCCCAAATACCCCATGCACCATCAAATTCATCCATATTCGGATAGTCTTCTTTTCCAACATAAGTATCAAACCCAACAGAAGAAGCAAAAGAATCAAATCCCATAGATCCTTTTCCGGCGCCATGAAAAAAATAGGACCGATAGCCATAAGGCTTTAATAAACTTGCAATCGATTGAACTTGATTATTGGCATATTGAGAAAATATATAGGAATCATCTTGCCAGGAGGGGATACTTGCCACCACGGCAGGTATTCCTTGAATAGATTCTTTTGCATTGGCATACGCGTTATTAAATACCAAGCTTTTTCTAAAAAGAGAATCTAAAAATGGAGTTTCGCTCGTGCCATTATAATAACTCATATAACTCTGTGACAAGCTCTCTACAATAATGATAACGACATTTTTCGCCTCAAATTTGTCTTTTATTTTTGGAACAGAAAGGGGTAATTCACAAAACGAATAACCCTCCATGGGAAAATATTCGACCGGCGGCAAAGAGACCCTTTCCATGGACTTGATAATCGTAAATGGAGTGTTTAAAATATAGGGGGCTTCTTTTGCCGAAACCATTTCAGAAGCATGAATGATATTCAATGGTTTTATTTGGAAACCACCCCTTATCCCTAAAATACATAAACCAATGAGGAGCAAATAGGAAACGGTTGATATTAGATAATCATTGAATTTTCGATGTTGTTGAATTGCCTTTCCTAAAATTCGTTTGGAATATTTAATAACGGCATACAGCATCAATAAAAATAACACAATCAAGGGCCAATTGCCTTTAATAAAAAGGTATAAAATCGTATAAACGTTATCTCCCTTTTCGCCCGTTAAATATAAAAATGTATCATACTGAATTCTTTTTTGAACATAGGGAAAATAAACAATGTCACTAACGCTAACCAATAATCCAAGTGCATTAGTTATGATAAACAAATATAGGGTGGCCTTTTTCATCCACTTAGAATCGGTGAAACCGTACGGAAAAAAATATAAAACAATAAACAAACTATTTAAAATACTTAGGCCCGCAATATCAAAACGAAGACCATTCCATATGTAAATTAGATACTTTGAAAAAGGTATATATTCACCCGCGGTTCTGGAAACTGTGTAAATAAATATAGCTCGTACAACAACGTACATAAATAGCATTGCTGCCATCAATGAAGTAAATTTTTTGAGTTTAAATAACACGTTCTTCATAAACAATCGTTAAAGTCTTGCCAGGCATCCTTATTAAATACAGGGTTTTAAATTCCTTTTACTCAAAGGCCATTGTTCAAAAATAATATAATAATTCTATATGATAAAAAGCCCTCTGGCTGCGCTACCATGACATGGCTTAGTTAGAAATATGAGTGGCCCCCAAATTCGAATTGAATGCTTGATTGACTAGCGACAAAGAGTCTTATCGCTAATAGAAAGAAAAGTAAATTAACCAATAGGCCAATAATCCTTTCGTGAAAAGACTCATGGGCAATAACATAAACGTATAACTAACGATCAAGCAGGTTCTTTTAACGTTTAGAAAAAGTGATTTCATTGTTTATTATGCACAGAATAATTTCTTCTTTAAAATTGATAAAATTTTGAATAGTCAATAAGTTATAATATTAAAAATATGTCTTCAAAGAAGGTGTTGAAGGGTTTAAAACAAAAATGAGGTCATTTCGACCTCTTTTTGATTTGTGCTCCCTTACTAGGTGGAATATTAGAACCGTTTTCATGATTTGATCTTGCGACTACCAAGAAATTTATAGGTTAACCTCTTTACACGTTTACAGAGCTTTAATTATAAATTGTAACTTTTTCTGACCATCAAAAAGTATAACTTATCAGAAAGCAATTTTCTTAGTACCAACAACATAGGGCCGGGTTTACCCACCGCATATCTCATTTGATTACTATTGTCAGTTGCAGATTTGTAAATCATCTTTGCTACAACTTCTGGACCTTCTGCATCTTTCATTACTTTTTCTGCAGCGTTATTAAACTTTTGAATAAATCCATCATATTGATTTGTATCAGTAGGTTTAATAAATTGACGACTTCGGCCATAAAAATCAGTAACAATGGGGCCCGGTTCAATGAGTTTCATTTTTATATTAAACTGACTTAACTCGTAATGTAACGACTCTGTAAAACCTTCCACTGCAAATTTCGTAGCGTGATAAATGCTGTAAAGAGGAAAGGTGATTTTTCCTCCCATACTCGAAATTTGAATAATAATTCCGCCACCAGTGGGTCTCATATGTTTTATTGCTTCTCTAGTTACACGCATTAATCCAAAGACGTTCGTGTTGAATTGTTTTTCAATGATCTCATCTGACATAGCCTCAAATGCGCCATCAACACCATAACCTGCATTGTTTACCACAATGTCAATTTTACCAAAATCGTTAATAGCACGGGTCATCGCTTGGGAGATACTTTCAAGGTTTGTTACATCCAAGGGGTATAATTTTACATTGGGGTATTGGTTGAAATCTGTTTCTGTTGCAGGGTTTCGTTGAGTAGCTATCACATTCCACCCCATTTTTGCGAACTCATAAACGGTTGCTTTTCCAATGCCGCTAGACGTTCCGGTAATCAATATGGTCTTATTCATCATTTGTTTATTTGATTTTGAACAAATCTATTCCCTTTATTTTAAACCCGCAACATTAGAGTATGGTCTATGGTTGACATTTATTTTCAATCCACTATATTTGTCACATGC
>JBILCC010000060.1:0-8813 GCA_044353355.1 Aquirufa sp. | reverse complement strand
GGGATTAATGAATATATAGTAAATAAAAATAAACACGCGGTCAATCCGAACCACATTGGTACTAAGGCATCCGTAAAATACACGGATAAAATTCCAGCTGGAGGGAAGAAAGTCTATCGTTTGCGTTTGAGTAATGTGACGCAAAGGGATCCATTCGCTGATTTTGACCAAATATTCGAAGATCGAATCATCGATGCGGATGCTTTCTATGCCGAATTGCAGAAGGGAATTGAGGATAAGAATTTATTGACTTTACAGCGTCAGGCATATGCGGGAATGTTGTGGACTAAACAGTGGTATTACTATAATGTGTTCGAATGGATTAAGGGAGATCCATCGATGCCTAAACCGCATGAGAGCCGTAAACATGGACGAAATAGTACCTGGAGGCACATGTATGCGGCGAACATTTTATCGATGCCGGATAAATGGGAGTACCCTTGGTTTGCGGCCTGGGATTTAGCGTTCCATACCTTGCCTTTGGCCAGATTAGATCCTGATTTTGCCAAAAGACAGCTAGCCGTTATCCTCCGTGAATATTACATGCACCCGAACGGCCAAATCCCGGCCTACGAATGGTCCTTCTCTGACGTTAACCCGCCGGTACACGCCTGGGCGACCTGGAAAGTATACGAGATCGATAAGGAAATGAATGGAGGAAAGGGAGATGTGGTCTTCTTGGAGCGTATTTTCCATAAATTATTATTGAACTTCACTTGGTGGGTGAACCTAAAGGACGAAGGTGGAAATAATATTTTCGGCGGTGGATTCTTAGGAATGGATAACATCGGGGTTTTCGACCGCTCCGCTAAATTACCGACGGGAGGACACCTAGAGCAAGCAGATGGAACAGGTTGGATGGCGATGTATAGCTTAAATATGCTACGTATTGCTTGCGAGATCGCATTAGAGAATCCAGTTTACCAAGATATGGCCTCGAAATTCTTCGAGCACTTCTTACACATTGCTGGAGCAATGCAGTCGATCGGTGGAGATAAGTTGAATTTATGGGACGAAGACGACCAATTCTATTATGATATGTTGCACAAAGAAGATGGTTCTGCTGAATTGTTGAAAGTGCGCTCCATGGTAGGTTTGATTCCACTGTTTGCCGTCGAGACCTTGACTTCAGAAATGCTCGAAAAACTTCCAGCTTTCAAGCGCCGCGTGGAATGGGTGTTAGCTAACCGTCCAGATCTAGCGAATTTAATTTCGCGTTGGTATGAACCGGGTAAAGGAGAGAGTCGATTGCTTTCTATTTTACGTGGTCATCGGATGAAAATGATTATGAAGCGAATGTTTGATGAGAGTGAATTCTTGTCGGATTTTGGCATAAGAACCTTATCAAAATACCATAAAGAGAATCCTTACAAATTTGCCTATGAAGGAGGCACACTGCAAGTAGATTATACGCCAGCAGAATCTACCGGTGATATGTTTGGAGGAAATTCGAACTGGCGCGGACCTATTTGGTTCCCCATGAACTACTTGATTTTAGACTCCTTATCTAAGTTTTCTGACTATTATGGATCGGATTACGAAGTAGAATTTCCCACGAATTCTGGCGAAATGATGAATATTAAAGATGCCGCACGCGGGGTCTCAGAACGTCTTTTAGCGATGTTTGTACCTGGTAAAGATGGAAGAATTCCAATGTACGGCGAATATGATAAGTTTAAAGATCCCCATTTTAAAGACTCACACCTCTTCTTCGAATATTTTGATGGAGATACCGGAAAAGGATTAGGCGCGAACCACCAGACGGGTTGGACGGGCTTAATCTCCGAAATAATCAGACAATTACATGGCAAAAACTAGTCCAGAAGAAAACTTTGCGGCCTTAGGCCTCACACTTCCACCAGCTCCTAAACCTTTAGGCGTTTATAAGCCGGGTTTACAAGTAGATCATTTCTATTATGTTTCAGGCCATGGTACGGTTCAAACAGATGGCTCTTTGATCATCGGTCGCATCGGAAAAGACTTAGATATAGAAGAAGGGAAACTAGCGGCGCGTCAGGTGGGTTTAGCGATTTTGGCGACCTTAAAAGCACAGTTAGGCTCTTTAAATCGAATCAAACGCGTGATTAAAGTGCTAGGAATGGTGAATGCGACGGAAGATTTCTTGCGTCACCCTTACGTCATCAACGGATGTAGTGAGTTATTCGCCCAGGTGTGGGGAGAAGAAAATGGCATAGGCGTTCGTTCCGCGGTGGGAATGGGGACTTTGCCAGATAATATTCCAGTAGAAATCGAAGCCGTTTTCGAATTAAACGACTAAGCTGAAATAGTTAACATCGCTTTCAAGGCCTTATAGGCTGGAACGCGTGTTTCTTCCGCTAAATGGATCTCCGGCAGTTCGTAATACAAGGCGTTATACAATTTTTCCAACGTATTCATCTTCATATACGGACATTCGCTGCAAGCGCAGGTATTTTGTTCGTTTGCTGGAGCTGGAATCAAGTGCTTATGCGGCACAGACTGCTTCATCTTGTGCAATATACCCGCCTCTGTCGCAACGATGAAGGTGAAATTAGGGGATGTTTCTACGAATTTCAATAGAGCCGTTGTCGATCCCACATAGTCCGCTTCTTTCAAAATCACTTCCTTGCATTCTGGGTGTGCTATTAATAACGCATCTGGGTATTCTTGCTTTAATACGGCTAATTTCTCTAAAGAAATATCGATGTGCACCATACAAGCCCCTTCCCAAAGAATCAATTCCCGTCCCGTCTTGTGAGCCACATAGCGGCCTAAGTTCGCGTCTGGAGCAAAGATAATCTCTCGATCTGCTGGGATAGATTCCACGATTTGTACTGCATTCGAAGAAGTACAAATGATGTCAGTCATCGCCTTGATGTCGGCTGAACAGTTGATATAGGAAACGACAATGGCGTTTGGGTGTTTGGCTTTCAAAGCCGCAAATTCAGCTACCGGAACTGAATCCGCTAAAGAACAACCCGCGTTGAAGTCTGGAACTACGACTTTTTTAGTGGGATTTAAGATTTTCGCCGTTTCCCCCATGAAATGAACGCCACAGAAGACAATTAAATCCGCCTCGGTTTTCTCTGCCGCCTGGGATAAACCTAAGCTATCGCCTACGTAATCAGCCAGTTCTTGGATTTCGCCATCCACGTAATAATGTGCTAAAATCACCGCATTTTTCTCCTTCTTTAAACGTTGGATTTCGGTGATTAATTCAACTCCTTTCGGGGTAGAACGGGCGATGTAGCCCACTGCAGTTGCTTCTTCAGTTAAATTCATTTCGCTTTCAGACTTAAATCTAAACTCTTTACCTGGTGGGTTAAAGCCCCCACAGAAATATAATCGACCCCGGTTTCGCCATAGGCGCGGAGTGTTTTTTCATTGATACCACCAGACGCTTCTGTAGGGAAGCGACCGTTGATTTTTCGAATCGCATCGCGGAGGCGATCCGGTGTAAAATTATCTAACATAATGCGTTTTACCCCACCTATCGCTAGCACTTCGTCTAATTCAGTTTCATTTCTCACTTCGATCATGACATCGAGCGGTTTCGCTAAGGTTTTATTATAGCTGAACGCTTTGTCTAAAGCCGCTTTAATTCCTCCCGCAAAATCCACGTGATTGTCTTTGATCAAAATCATATCGAACAAACCGTAGCGGTGATTTACTGCTCCACCTATTTTGCAGGCCCATTTTTCTGCCAAACGGAAATTAGGTGTCGTCTTTCTCGTATCTAATAATTTTGCTCGGGTACCTTCTAAGATGTTGACCAAAGAACGCGTATAGGTAGCAATTCCAGACATCCGTTGCATGCAATTCAGTACCAAACGCTCTGCTCTTAAAATGGATTGAGAGGATCCGCATACCTCTAAGACCACTTGTCCTGGTTCGATCCAGGTTCCATCTGCGATAAAAATGTGAACCTTCAATGAGGCATCTACTTCTGTAAATATGGCCTGAGCTAGTTCTACTCCAGCCAGCACGCCTCGATCCTTTACTTTTAATTCCGCTGTGCCCACTGCATCTGCTGGGACTGTGGAAAGAGAGGTATGGTCACCTTCGCCTATATCTTCCCGGAGGGCAGATTGAATGAAGGCGCGGACATAAGCTGGATCTGTATATGAAAACATGTGGCGGTTTTAACTTTCCAAAATTACGAAAATTACCCGTAGAATTGATTTCTAAGAAAAATATCCTATTTTTGCTACCCACAATGCAAAGAAAAGTTAAAATATCTCATCTCATTCTGTTTATCCCCGTGCTATTTTGGCTCGTGGCTAAGCCTATTTCACTGTTCGCAGTAGAAACAGGAGCAGTAAAGACGGAGAAGACTTCTAAGCAAACGATTGTCAAGGCAGAACAGAACGTTTATCAATCTGCTACCAACCTACAACTCGATTTTCCTCAAGATTGGAACTTCACCAGCCCTACGGAAATCTTCGTTGTGCGCTCGATGCAAGCCATCAAATTGCCTACATTCACTCATCGTACGCAATTTTTACGCATTTTATTTACCCAATTTATAGCCACTCTGGCGCCGTGAGGCAATGAGTCCGAAGGGAATGAGTCCGAAGTCCGGAGGGGATAAGTCCGTAGGGAGGTAGTCCGAAGTCAGGAGGCACCATTCACCATCCACCATTCACCATTTACCATTTATTTACCATTTACCATTCACCATTAACCATTTAAGTTATGCGTTACAAAAGTGCCATTATTTGGCTGTCTACGATTATTTCAGCCTTATGTATTTTCTTCCTTTCGTTTACGTGGAAGTCTAATCAATTAAAAGAACAAGCCATTAAGTATGCTACTTCAGCAGATGGCAAGGTAGATGCGGCGAAGCGTTTACATTTCATTGATTCCCTTTGGAAACAACCGGTTTATATCGGATATACGTTACAAGAAGTGACTCAATATGCGTTACAAAAAGGTCTTGACTTAGAAGGTGGTTTGCACGCGGTTTTAGAGGTTTCTCCAGCAGAAATCTTACGTGCTTTATCAGGTAAGTCAAACGATCCAGCATTCGAGAAAGCTTTAGCAGCGGCTGGTGCGGCGCAAGCGACTTCGACTAAATCGTTTAACGAATTGTTCTACGAAGAATTTGCGAAGGCGGCTCCTAACCAAACTTTGGCATCTGTATTCGCTAATTCAGTGAACCGCGGTAAAATCTCGTCTACATCCACTGATTCACAAGTGAAGAAGGTGATCGATGCAGAAATTGACGGTGCAGTAGATCGCGTTTACAAGATTATCCAAGCACGTATTGATAAATTCGGTGTAGCTAACCCGAACATCCAGCGTCTTCCAGGTACGAACCGTATTCAGGTAGAATTACCAGGTGTGGAGAATCCAGAGCGTGCGCGTAAGTTATTATCAGGTGCAGCGAAATTAGAATTCGTAGAATGCTATGAATTGAACGAATATGGCGGAGGTTTAAATGCGCTTGGTGATTTATTAGACAGAGAAGCAAAAGCTCCAGTGGCGGCTGCACCAGCGGCAGCTCCAGCAGCTAAGGATACGGCGACTAATGCATTAGCTAATAAATTAGCGGCAGCTCCAGCTACGAAAGATTCAGGAAAAGCGAAAGCAGATACGTCAGCAGGTTCGGCTTTGGCGAAATTATTCTTGCCTTTAGGAAACAGCATCGGTGTATATGTAAAAGATACAGCTCGTGTGAATGCTTTATTTGCTCGTGCAGAGGTGAAAGCAATGTTTCCTGCGAACTTAACGTTTGCTTGGGCAGCGAAAGGAATTCCAGCTAAGAATGGCGACGAAATTCTTTCTTTAGAGGCATTGAAAAAAGGCGAAGGTCAATCAGCTCCATTAGAGGGTGATGTGATTACCGATGCAGCGCAAGATTTCGATCAAGCGGGTCGTGCAGAAGTAACGATGGCGATGAACGGAACGGGTGCTCGTATTTGGAAAAACTTAACAGGTGCTAATATCGGACGTCGTATCGCGATCGTTTTAGATGGTTATGTGTATTCTGCTCCAGTGATTAATGGTGAGATTCCAGGTGGTCGTTCTTCGATCTCCGGAAGCTTCACAGTAGAAGAGGCAAAAGACTTAGCGAACGTATTGAAAGCAGGTAAATTACCAGCTCCTACCCGTATCGTGGAAGATGCGTTCATCGGCCCATCTTTGGGTGCTGAGTCCATCAACCAAGGGTATATGTCCATGGCTTTAGGTTTATTATTAGTAATCGTGTTTATGATCGGATACTATGGTACTCCGGGTTGGATGGCAAACTTAGCCTTGTTCTTTAACGTCTTCTTTATCGCGGGTGTTTTAGTTCAAATCCAAGCAGCTTTAACCCTTCCAGGTATCGCAGGTATCGTGTTAACCTTAGGTATGGCGGTCGATGCGAACGTATTGATTAACGAGCGTATCCGTGAGGAATTACACAAAGGAAAAGGCTTATTGGACGCGATTAACTTAGGTTACGAGAAAGCATTAAGTGCGATTTTGGATGGTAACATCACGACGGTATTGATCGGTGTGATCTTGATTATTTTCGGATCAGGTTCTGTGAAAGGTTTCGGAGTAACACTTTGTATTGGTCTTGTTACATCTGTGTTTACAGCGGTATATATCTCTCACATCTTAATTGATTGGATGGCGAAACGTGCGATTAAAGCAGGTAAAGAGAAAGAAATGACGTTTGAAACATTCATCTCGCGTGATCTATTCAAAGGAATGAACTTCGATTTCATCGGAAAGCGTAAATATTCGTATTGGTTCTCTTGGTCATTAATCGCAGTAGGTGCTATCGTGTTATTTATGCAAGGTGGATTTAACTTAGGTGTGGATTTCAAAGGTGGTCGTTCGTACGTAGTTGAGTTCAATCAAGCGGTTCCGACTGACAAAGTGAAGGAAGCATTAGCGGATGATTTCGGAGGAAAAGGCGTAGAGGTGAAGACCTTTAACGGTGCTACGAAATTGAAAGTAACGACCTCTTATTTAGTAGAAGATGAGTCGATGACGGCTAATAATACGGTTCGTACGGCTTTAGAAACAGGTTTGAAGCAGTTCTCTGCACAAGGACCTAAGGTTCTTTCAGAGTCTAAAGTAGGAGCGACGGTTGCCGATGATATTTTGACACAATCATTCGTTTCTATCTTCTACGCTTTGATCGCAATCTTTATCTACATCTTAATCCGTTTCCGTAAATGGCAATATTCATTAGGTGGTATTGTTGCCTTAGTTCACGATACTTTAGTGGTATTAGGAATGGTAGGTATCGTTCGTTTGTTTGGCTTCGAATTAGAAATCGACCAAGTATTTATCGCGGCGGTATTAACGGTGATTGGTTATTCGATTAATGATACCGTGGTAGTATTTGACCGTATCCGTGAGGAGATTGGTCTTGATGCTGATCTAGGTAACAAAGAATTGATGATTAAAACGATCAACGAATCAATTAACCACACGATGTCTCGTACGGTAATGACTGCGACTACGGTATTCTTAGTAGTAACGGTGTTATTAATCTTCGGTGGCGACGTGTTAAGAGGTTTCTCTTTCGCGATGTTTATCGGGGTTGTGTTTGGTGCTTATTCATCTATTTTCGTGGCAGCACCGATTGTGATTGACTTCGGAACTTCGAAGAAAGAAAAGAAATAGTTTGTTCTGCTGGTTGCTCGAATGGGTGACCAGCATTTTTTATATTTCATCTAATTTAAATTGACTATGAATAACAGCATTTGGAGAAAGAAACCAATGCATATGTTTGAGCAAGACATGCAAAAAAGCGAGCTCAAGCGTGTATTAGGTAAATGGAGTTTGACTGCGATCGGTATCGGTGCGATCATCGGTGGTGGAGTTTTCGTTTTAACAGGTACGGCGGCGCATTACCATGCGGGACCTGCCTTAGCTTTATCCTTCGTGATTGCAGGGATAGGCTGTATTTTCGCGGCACTTTGCTATGCAGAGTTTGCTGCTATGTTACCCGTAGAAGGTAGCGCGTATGCGTATGCTTATGGAACGGTAGGAGAGTTATTTGCGTGGATTATCGGTTGGGGATTAATCCTTGAATACGCGATGGGAGCGATGACAGTTGCCGTGAGTTGGTCGGGGTATTTTAATAAACTCCTCCATCTCTTCGGGATACATTTACCAGCTAATTTAACAAATGACCCAGTTACCTTCGGTGGAGCTGCGGTGAATTTACCGGCTTTAGTGATTGTGTGGTTTGTGACTTGGATTCTCGTAAAGGGTATCAAAGAAGCAGCTAGCGCTAACAATTTAATCGTTGTCTTGAAAGTAGCTGTGATCCTTTTTGTGATCATTATGGGTGCGTTCTATATTGATGTAGCGAACTGGACACCGTTCATTCCGGAAGAGACTTTAGTGAAACACGAAAGTGGTGAAATGCTTCCGGCTTATGGCTGGGGTGGTATCATCTCAGGAGCGTCTGCGATCTTCTTTGCCTATATCGGTTTTGATGCTGTGTCTACACAAGCTGGCGAGGCGATCAATCCGAAGAAGGATATGCCTTTCGCGATTATTGCGTCACTTTTAATTTGTACGGTATTATACATCGCGGTTTCTTTAGTGTTAACGGGGATGATGAATTACAAAGATATCACGGGTGATGCGTTAAAGGCTCCAGTAGCTTTTGCATTTGATCAAGCGGGTCAGCCTTGGGCCGTATTTGTTATCACAGCAGCAGCGACAGCCGGTTTATTATCGGTCATGTTAGTGATGATGTTAGGTCAAACGCGTGTGTTCTTGGGCATGGCGAAAGATGGGTTATTGCCAAAATTCTTCGCAGAGGTTCACCCTACGTTCAAAACTCCTTATAAGTCAACGATTTTAGTAGGGGCCGTAGT
>JBILCC010000238.1:0-8850 GCA_044353355.1 Aquirufa sp. | reverse complement strand
TTGGCCTAAAATAACATTTGACCCCTTGGTATTAACGACCATTTCATTAATTGAAGCAGCCTTTATATTGCCCGCAACTTCAAGTTTAGAACTAGGCGCAGCAGTTACTCCAATTCCTACATTTCCTCCATTTGGATTTAATAATAATGAATAGTTAAAACCTAAATTTAATTTGTCAGCTACCTGGATCCAGCCATTTAACGACCCGATACCCATATCCATCACATCATTATTCGAACCTCCTAAACGAATTGCGCCTCCAGATTGTGTGGTGCCGGTCGTTGCAGGCAATGTTCTTGCTCCAGAATTAATAACAAATTTATTTCCTCCTGCGCCTGATGTTGCGTTAACAAAAACACTTGTCCCATCATCAAACAAATTGCTATTCCCTAGAATAGTTGTTGATCCGTTAAATTTAGGTAAATAATTAACTGTTCCTGAACCACCTATTCCTGAAGCTGGAGTAGTCCAAGTATAAGTTCCACCAGCAACCGAGGTTAAAACCTGATTCGCAGATCCTACCGGAATCATAGCCGTAGTTCCTGCTGCAGTTTGGTAAGGAATAGACCCTGACACACCACCTGCAAGATTTGTAGCTGTTGTTGCTGTACTAGCATTGCCAGTTAGCGGCCCCGTAAATCCAGTCGCACTGATCGTACCACTCGTCACCACACTCGTCACGTTCGCATTACCTAACTGAATTCGATTACTTGCGCTTACAACCGCCCCATTACCTATCGCCGTCGCATTCGTTAAAGCTGCTGATGCTACATCTGCCTCATAACCAATCGCGGTATTATTAGAGCCTGTTGTATTAGAGAATAGGGCTTTATTACCTACAGCGGTATTATTACTACCTGATGTATTGGTATATAATGCCGTGTTTCCCAAACCTGTGTTTAACGATCCACTGACATTCGCCGCTAACGAATTCGAACCAACCGCCGTATTGTAACCACCACTTTGAGATGCGGTTAAGGCTGCAAAACCCACCGCCGTATTTGCATCTGCATTGTTATTTGAGCTCAAGGCAGTACTACCGACCGCCGTATTATAATTTGAATTCGTATTCGCCTTTAATGCTTCGAAACCTACAGCAACCGTATTAAAACCTCCGACGTTATTCGTCATAGCAGATTTACCCAAAACCGCATTACTTGCTTGCGATCCTGCACCTACACCGACCGTGATTCCACTAATTGTCGCGTCAGAGCTGAAGGACTTCGCGCCTGTAAAGGTTTGAGTACCTGTTGATACTAATCCTGGATTCGATCCATTTGCTGCTGCTAATGTTAAAGTCGTTCCACTAATTGTTCCACCATTTGCAGCCGCCGTTGTTGAATAAGCTAGCGTTGAAACGCCGGCTGTAATTCCTACAGTACTCGCGTAAGTTAAACGACCTTTGCTGTCCACTGTAAAGGTAGGAATGGCCGTAGATGACCCGTATGTTCCTGCAGTAACTGAAGTGTTCGTTAGTGTCGCTGAGCCTGTCACGTCCGTGGTTCCGTCAAAGGCACCACTAGTGAATGATATATCTCCCGTTGTCGAAATGGTTCTTCCCGTGGCTAAAGCAGTCGCAGTTGCTGCATTGCCAGTCGTGCTTTGATTAAGTGTAGGGAAATTTGTTAATAATGCGGCACTTCCCGAAGGGCTTAAATAATCAGTTCCTGCCACCGCTGCACTCACTTGACCACTTCCATCTGCCTTCATTAAACCATTAACCGATCCTGCTCCACCCACATTACTTCCAATTGTAGTTCCGCTCCAAGTACCAGAAACAATGGTTCCTAAAGTCCAGCCAGTAGTTCCATTGTGTTGTGCTCGAATATTTCCTTGACCATCTGCAAGTACAATATTGTTAGACAAGGTTGGTGATAAACTTCGAATTCCACTTCCAATGATTGTGTTATTACTACCTGTTGTAATGCCCGTTCCTACATTTAAATTTGTTGTATTATTTGAACCAAGAAAAATATTATTACTCCCAGTGGTTACACCATTTCCAGCATATAAACCAATCATGGTGTTGTCAGACCCTGTAGATAAATTTCTTCCCGCTCCTCCTCCACTTCCAGTATTGTTACTTCCTGTAGTTAAAGTTGGAAATACATCAGAACCATAACCTGCATTATAACTACCCGTAGTTAAATTATATAAAGCAGCATTACCTAAAGCTGTATTACTTCCACCTCTGGTTAAATTAAATAAAGCATAATACCCAAAACCTGTATTCATGTCATGGGTCCAAAATGTAGGCGCGTATTTACCTAACACACCAACACCAAAGGCCGTATTTTGACTTGGACTTGAAGTTGGATTAAATGGCCTTCCCACATTCATTCCATTGATAGTTATATTCTGCCCAAAAGTCACCGTATTCGTAAACGTTTTTGAACCAGCAAATGTCTGAGCCCCGGTAGTTACCACACCCCCATTTGTCGCATCCGCCGGAGTTAATATCAATTCAGTAGTACCACTAATTACTGCTCCATTAGCATTTGAAGTCCCAGAAATCGCCCCAATAGTGCTTAAGCCTGCACTAGCAGCGGTGATCGAATTTTTAACATATTCTGTCGTCGCCACTTTCGTCGAATTATCACTCGTCGCCGGAGTAGGCGCCGTAGGAGTTCCTGTAAATGCCGGTGAAGCAATAGTGGCTCTTAATAAAATATCGGATGTATTCGCTGTAATACTTGCCGTATTGGCCGCCACATTCGTGTTCAGCGTTGCGATACTATTTTCATTCGCCGTGATACTCACCGTATTCGCTGCCACATTCGTGTTCAGCGTTGCGATACTATTTTCATTCGCTGTTATGCTCACTGTATTCGCCGCCACATTCGTGTTCAGCGTTGCTATGCTATTTCCATTTGCCGTAATACTCGCCGTGTTCGCCGCCACATTCGTGTTCAGCGTTGCGATGCTATTTCCATTCGCTGTGATGCTCGCTGTATTCGCAGCCACATTCGTGTTCAGCGTTGCGATGCTATTCACATTCGCTGTGATGCTTGCCGTATTCGCCGCCACATTCGTAGGCAATGCAGCAATTGCACTTGCGCCTACACCACCCACGGAATTCACGGTCGTTGCAAAAGATCCATTTCCGGAACCTGATACGTCGCCCGTTAAGGTTGTGGTGAAATTCGCGGCCATCACATCGGTGCCTATCACTAAGCCTAAATTCGTTCTGGCATCTGCCGGATTAGCAGCGCCTGTTCCTCCTTTTAAAACTGCCAGCGTACCATTGATTTTCGCAGAAGTAATACTGTTATCTGCCACTCCTGCGTTCGCACTTTGTTGATCTACATAGTCCTTAATTGCCTTAAACGAAGGGAATTTCGTAGTAGAGTTACCGTCCAAAAGAATGTTATTACTCTTATTGTCAGTCGGTTCTGCACCTAATGCGACAAGGGCACCAGTCGCCGTAGAAGTACCTGTACCCCCATTGGCAATCGAAACAATTCCCGTCACGTTTGCTGCATTACCGGTAATATTTCCGGACGGAGTCGCGTAATCGACACCTGCCGTTAAAGCCGTTTGCTTGTTGTTAAAAGTCGTGAAATCAGCGGCTGACAAATAGCCATTCGCCGAAGCTGAAGCAGCTGTCATCGATAAAACTCCCGTAGATGCATTATAATTTAAAGGGGCCACAGCACTAAGCGCATTACGAACTCGAGCATCTGTATAGTACTTATTTGTGTTACCTTCAGGGATTTCATTTGTGGTCAAATTCACGCTAGGACCCACTATTCCGTTGATAGTAGAAACGTCGGTCGAAGCAGCTAGTTGAATCCAGTTTGATAAGGTCGTAGCTGGCAAAGCGCTTAAAACGTAGTTAATATTTTGATCGGATCTAATCGCAATACTACCTACTTGTGCTCCCGAAATGGCGGTCATAGTTGCATCAGAATTGACAACGGAAACACTTTGGAAGGAGATCGATGGAATTTGTGTAGATGGAATTTTACCATTTACGCCTAAGGTAGCTACCCCATTATTCGCGCCCTTTTCAGTCGCAGCGACGAAATCAGTAGCTGCGCTGTTTGCAGCAGTGCCAAAAGTTCTTTGGGCTAACACATCCGTCCCGATCACTAAACCTAAATTCGTTCTTGCACCAGCCGCTGTAGTCGCACCCGTACCCCCATTAGCAACAGCCACAGTTCCTGATAAGGTAGAGGCATTCGCAATAATTGTGATATCAGATGTTCCATCAAAAGGAGTCCCGTTGATGTTACGTGCAGTAGTTAATTTCGTAGCTGTATTCGCTGAAGTGGCTGTCGTTGCAAGAGTAGCTGTCGCCGCATTCCCTGCAATATTTCCCGTCACTTTCGAACCTGAAACAGTCGCAATTTTTGCATCAGTCACAGCTCCATCTGCGATTTTAGTCGTGTTTACGGCAGCTGCTGCAATGGTAGGCGCTCCTGCGTTTCCCGTTAAATCTCCAGCTAATTGCACTAAACCTTTCTCCGTAGCACTTGCATCTGGTGGCGTTACGCCCACCGGAATCGTAATGTTTGCGGTTCCGTCAAATGGCACGCCATTGATTGTACGCGGTGTTTCTAAAGCACTTGCTTTAGCCGCTAATCGGGCACTGTTTGCTGACGCAGAATTTCGACTATCGATATAATCTTTAATTGCCTTTACGGTCGGATATTTAACAGACGAAGCAGAGTCCGCGATGATATTAGTAGACTTGTTTGCAATAGCTTCTTTGGTATCTAATATCGCCAAAGTCGCCGTAGAAACCGGCTTGCCTAAGTCAGACGTATTGTCCACTTTGTCCAAACCTAAATTCGCCCGAGCTGCCGTCGAAGTAACCGCACCCGTACCACCTGAGCTGATAGGCAACACTCCTGATAATTTATTAGCGGTCTCTGAGTAAAGCGAGTAAGGCACATGGTTCAATTTTTGATTCCCCACTTCGACGTAATTTGATCCTTTATCAAAACTGACACTCGTCACAATGGTCTTCGTATTTCCTTCCCAGCTAAGCGAGGCAAACGTGCCGCCTTTACCGGTATTAATTCCGGTCCCTATGGTCAGGTTAACAAGACCATAGCTGTCGGTTTGGGTTTTTTGGATTTCCTCATACTGAGGCACCCCATCCTGAGATATCGTGAATTTCAACCACACTTCCTTATTCACATAAGGCTGAGCAGAAACGTCTCTCCCGGGAATTTCGATCGGATTAGGATCAATGATAACTGCCTGGTAGTTGATGCCCTTATTTTGGGAATATCCCACAAATGAAGTCAACAGAAGCGAGAAAAATAGTAGAATTCTTTTCATATTAATCGAACTATTTAGACTGAATCTTTAAAATTTAGGGTAGATGCCCCAAACTGAATGGTATCTAAATGTTGAAATTGCGTAAAAACAGAAATGCTTTGATTCACCTTACGCTCCAACTCCAGTGAAAACCCTACGAAAAAACGTGGGCCAGAAAACTGATCATCATCGGATAAATAGATGTATTGATTTTGAAGAAATTGATTCCCGTTCACCATTTGCTGCAAGGAGGCGCGACCCTTCAATGTTGCCTTCAGTTGATAGGGTAGATCTAGTTTAGGTCCTATTCCCCCCGTTAACCCCATAAAATCGGTTTGATAAGAAAAGTGGATTTTCTGCACATCACCTACCGCATTGTATTGGTTGTAGACTAAACCCACATCGTATTGAAATCGTGGAGTCAATGCCTGTTCATAACTTAGGCTCAAAAAGTTACCGGCTCCAGGTTTCATATATTCTGGGTTTTGGCCCTGAGCATTAGAAAAAACAAACTTCGTGGTATTCACACCAGCCGATAAATTCCAAGTCTGTGCAGAAGCTGCACTGGCTAAAAGGAGAAAAAATAGGGTAACTTTCTTCATGTTTTTACTTGTAAAAGACCGTTGTAAAGGGGTTTGGCCTAGTTTAACAAGTAAAATTCGAATTAATAATGCGATTAGTATTTATAAGATAAAACGGATTTAGTCCAAAAAAGGAAAATTTGGACTAGTCATAAAATGATTTTTTTTTGGACTTTTTGAAAATTCTACAACTTAAATGAGTAAAATTGTAAGTAATTCGTTTATTAAATGATTTTATACATATCCCTGTTCTCCATCATCACCTCCGCGATTATCGCCATCTACAATTGGCGAATCAATAGAAACGCGCTCTTATTAACCGGGATATTCGTCATTTTTTCTACGTATGGTTTAACCCACTATTTTACGATTTATAATTTAGATGCGTTTTGGACGGCGATCTTCTACGGAAACCTTTCCCCCTTCTGGTACTTACCTGGCGCCATGCTCTACTTGTATACCAGAAACACGTTACAAGATAGGCCCCTAATCAGCAGCTGGAAAGACGCATTACACCTAATTCCATTCGTATTACAAGCCATCAATATGGCTCCTTATATCTTTAGCTCTTTTGAATATAAGCAAGAGATGGCTCAGCTCATCTTAACAGATATCAATAATGTCAGAACACACGCAAGTGGGTTTTTCCTGCCCCCTGCGTTTGCCTTCGTGACCAGGCCTTCCTTAATAATCATCTACGTTGTATTTTGTTTCCGCTTAATTTACAGCTACTCGAAAAAAGAGCAGGCATCCCTAGCTAATTACAAACAAAATCGATTAGTGTATAATTGGTTAATCACACTGAACTTAGCTACGCTTATCGTTAGCGTTGGGTTCTTAGTACTTACCTTAAAACTTTATAGCCTACCTATCTCTAAGATTCTAATCAATTCAGAGCCTACCCACCTTATCTCGGGCATCGCTTTTGCTATATTACCTTTTGCTTTGGTCGTTTCATTTCCTCAAATACTCTATGGAATGCCAGTGGCAATTCATTCGAAAAAAGCTAAGAAAGTCCGTGCAGTAGCGGTCATTAACGTAGAAGACCCCTTATCAGAAACAGCAGAAGCAATTGTGGACTACTTAAAGGTTGAAAAACCCTATTTAAATCCGGATTTTGATCTAGAAGACATCGAAGAGGCTTTGGAAATACCGAAACACCACATTATTTATTGTTTTGCCTACATTTTGAATAAAAAATTCACCGCGTATCGTTCCTGGATTCGAGTGGAGCACGCGAAAAATTTATTAAAAGGCGGATCCGCAGATAGCTTGTCCATCGATGGAATAGGCTCTCAATCAGGTTTCCCTTCCAGATCTAGTTTCTATGCCACATTCAAGGCAGAAACGGGCATGACACCTAGTCAATATTTGGAAAATTTAGCTTAATTTTAGCTAAATGAAAAAGCTATTCTATTTCTTCCTTCTTTTTGCTTATTTCTCAGCAAAATCAGAAGATCTAAGTCTTTCGTATACTGGCGAAGCATTAATTCATTATGCTAAACCCTACATCTATATTATTGATAGGGACCATTATTCCACCATTAAAATCCCTGAAATGAAAAAATCGGGGCCTATCTATTTTGTTGAAAAAGACAGTACAATATTCAACCTATACGCTCCTTCTACCTATACTTTATCAAAAATTGATACAACCGTTTATTTAAGTCAGGGCTTAGGGGGACTCGTGTATGAATTACGCGGGAATAAAATAATCAGAATAGACAAGTCGTTTATGCACAAAATGCAGATAAACGCGCAAAATTTTGAATATGATAATCGGATTTTTAGATTTGGCGGATATGGCTTTTGGTCTGCTAGAAATTTCTTCACTTATTTTGACTTAAATACCAAAGAATGGGAAGCTTATTCCCCTGTTCAAGGCGATTTACCCCCTGGTTTATTTGATGTAAATCAGTATAAAAATGGAGATGACATCACCTATTTTAATGGCATATCTTTAAACCCATATGACAATTTAAAACTGGAACAAAATTCAGGAATTTGGCATTTTAACTTAAAAACTAAAATCTGGGATTATAGGGGAAAAACCTCCCTGTTTTTTGGTAATAATTCTCATAATTTTCAGCACGAAAATTACTATTACGGATTCACCGATGACCGTAAAATAATTCGTGTAAATTTTCAAGATGACACCTATGAGGTATTCACGAATGAAGCTCTTACCTCTAAAATATCCAGCAATTTTAGGCCATTTATAGAGGGAAACAAAATTTACTATTTTGTAACTAGTCATTCGACACATTCCATCGACTTAAATTCCATTCCCATCACAAGTTTCTTAGGCCAATCCCTCCTAAAAGCTGACCTAATAGAGACCAATTATTGGATGCTCTATGGTCAAAAAGCAATTGCCGTCATTGCGTTCATTGCTATTGCATTATTAACACTTTATTTCTTAAAAAATCGAAAGGTAAAAGCGAACCATATTACTGATAAAGAAGGCCTCTTTTATTTAGGGAAAGCAGCCATTAATTTTGATGAGGTTGAGTTAAAAGTGCTTACCCATTTATTAAAAAACAACGACGTCCCTAACTCTGAATTATTGACTTTAGTAGAGCAAAAAGGAGTGCATTTTTCTCATAACATTCGGGTGAAAAATGATGTTTTAAATCAAATCAATTTAAAGCTTAAAGCGATTCTACAGGTAGATATAAATTTCATTATTTTCAAAAAATCAGATACTGATTCCCGCCTGAAAGTTTATCGCTTAAACAAGCAATATTTTAAGTTAAGTAAGGAATTTTTGAACGAATAAGTATGATCCAAATCTTTGTAACCGGCGGGACTTTTGACAAAGAATACAACGAACTAAATGGCGCGCTCTTTTTCAAAGACACGCACCTACCAGAGATGCTCGAAAAAGGCCGCAGCAGGCTCGCGGTTTCCATCGATACTTTGCTTATGAAAGACAGTTTGGAGTTTAATGACGTCGACCGTCAACTGATTTCGTTTGCTTGCGCATCTGCCTCTTCTGATC
>JBILCC010000237.1:0-2506 GCA_044353355.1 Aquirufa sp. | reverse complement strand
GCTTGCTCCTCTACGGCCGTCACCGCTTCGAATCCTAATAGGGCCAAAGCTGGTGGAACTAACGTAATCCCCGTTCCGTGAATAGGGGAGAAGACGATTTTAAGGTCTTTTTGGCGCTTAATCACTTCCGGCTGGCGGCAGTTAACTAAAATAGTTTGTAAGTAGGCCTCATCAATGGCGCCATCTAATAGGTGTAATAAGGCATCGTTTCCTTCGAATTTGATGTCAGCAATACTCGTGATGGCGTTCACCTCTTTCACGATATTTTTGTCGTGAGGGGCAACCACCTGAGATCCATCAGACCAATAGGCCTTGTAGCCGTTGTATTCTTTGGGGTTATGCGACGCCGTGATCACTAATCCTGCTTGGCAGCCTAAATGGCGCACCGTGAAGGAAAGTTGTGGGGTGGGACGCAAAGCCGGAAATAAATAGACTTCAATTCCGTTCGCTGTGAAAATATCCGCAGCGATCCGAGTGAATTCGGGTGAATTGTTGCGGGAATCGTGGGCGATGGCAACTTTGATTTTTTGGCCTGGTAAAGAGGCATTCAGGTAGTTCGCAAAGCCTTGAGTGGCAGCGCCTACCGTGTATTTATTCATTCGATTCGAGCCTACACCCATCTCGCCGCGCATTCCACCTGTACCGAATTCCAGGGATTTGTAGAACGAGTCCGTCAAAGTCGTTTGGTCGCCTTTCGCGATCAAATCTTGAATAGTTGCCTTGGTTTCAGCATCGTAAGGGCCTGAAAGCCATTGGTCAATCGTTTGTTGCGTGGTCGAATCTAAGTTCATATTATGCGGAAATTGTGCCAGTGAACACTTGTTTCGCTGGGCCGATCAAGAAAATATTGGTAAAACCGGTGATGGCGTCGCCGTCGAAATTGACCGCTAACTCGCCACCTAGGGTTTTGATTTTAATAGGAGTTTGTACGTTTTTAAACGTTTTGGCCACTAAAGCCGCCGCCGTCACACCCGTACCACACGAATACGTTTCGTCTTCCACGCCGCGCTCATAAGTGCGAACGAAGAGGGTTTGGTCATCTAATTTTTCAACGAAGTTTGCATTCGTACCATTAATGGGCTGGTAGGCTTCGGAATAACGGATGGATGCTCCGGTATTTTTGACATCATAAAACTGTACCTGATTTGTAAATCGCACGAAATGGGGCGAACCCGTATTAGTGAAATAATCATCATTGTGCTGCTCAATACCTGGAACATCCTTCATTTGTAAGGAGATGGTTTCAGGAGTGATATAAGCCAAATGCGGTCCATCTACCGCGATAAAATGTGCTTTTTCCGTAACGATACCCAGGTCAGCGGCAAAGCGAACTAAACACCGACCACCGTTCCCACACATCGTCCCCTCGGTTCCATCGGCATTAAAATAGACCATTTTGAAATCATAGCCCTCTTCCTCCTGTAATAACATTAAACCATCAGCCCCAATCCCAAAACGACGGTGGCAAAGCAACGCAATCGCTTCTTGATCTAGGCCAAAAGTCTTTGCGCGGTCGTCGACCACCACAAAATCATTTCCAGTTCCTTGGTATTTGTAAAAATGCATAGGGCAATTTAAGAAATTTGGCTCAAATACCGCTCCTTAATTATCCCAAGGTGGTGTTTTTCATGTCCAGCAATCATCCAAGCCCAAGCGCGGGCACTGGTTACTTTGCCGTTTGCTTGTCCCATTTGGTTCCAGTGCTTGCCGGAAAAGGAGTTTAAAAGTGCTGTTGTTGCAGCCCTCGTGGCCTTGTATTGCAAAAGTATGTCTGCCGCATCTTGTGTCTCATACTCCGACGCCGCCTGGTATTCATTTTCATCAAAACCCGGTAAGGGTGTTTTTTCACCTCTGGATATCGCCAAAACCCGGTATGACACAATCCTTTCTGTATCAATCATATGTCCAAGTAAACCCTTTAAGCTCCATTTATCTGCCGCATAGGCAAATTCAGCTTGGCCTTTAGCCAAGTTTTCAAAAATGTGACAAATTTCAGTCGTCTGGTTTTTCAACACCTCAAACAAATTCTCCTCCGCCTCAAAGTTCAGATATTCAGCGAAATACGGCGCATTAGGGTATTCGTAGTTAGCAGGAATGTGCATATTTTCTTATTTTTTTACCCAAAGGTATTGTTTCAAAGGAGAAATTCCCTAATTTTGTGCCACCAATTACAAGACGGTCCGGTAGTTCAGTTGGTTAGAATACATGCCTGTCACGCATGGGGTCGCGGGTTCGAGTCCCGTCCGGACCGCCAACTATAAATTAAGTCTCTGATTTTCAGGGACTTTTTTTATGCCCGGTGCTAAATGGGGTGCTACAAAAGGGATTTCAACAAAATCACTAGAAGTATAAAATAATGTAGAAGTTAATAGATTTGATAACTCTATCAAACCTATCACCACTAACACAAACAAACATCATTTGATTAACATAGAGCTAATTTGATACCCTTGTTTGGAACTGCCAAAGATCGAACTTCATTTAAAATAAAACGATGTAAATCATT
>JBILCC010000236.1:0-2507 GCA_044353355.1 Aquirufa sp. | reverse complement strand
AGAACAGATGAATGCAGGGAGCGAGGGTTACTGACCCTTTGCTCCTTTTTTATTTAATGTGCCCGTCCTCCATCTCGATGATCCTGGTCGTTCTAGCGGCAAATTCATTATCATGTGTTACAATTAGCAAAGTCTGTTTATACTCTTCTGCTAATTCTTGAAAGATGTTGAAAACGATTTCTGAATTTTTCTTATCCAGGTTCCCTGTAGGTTCATCACCCATAATTAATAGGGGATCATTGATTAGAGCACGTGCTATGGCAACGCGTTGTTTTTGACCTCCTGATAATTGATTAGGATCTTTTAGGGCTTCATTCTCTATGCCTAATATTTTTAATTTCTCATAGGCCTTGTGTTCGATTTCCTTCTCTGATAATTTGCCCAATTTAAGGCCAGGAAGCATCACATTTCGAAGAACAGAGAATTCGTTGAGTAAGTAATGAAATTGAAAAACAAATCCAATTTTTTCGTTTCGAACAATGGCAAGTTCTCCTTCTTTTTTGTCACGCATTGATATGCCATCAACAAGTAGATCACCTTCATAATCAGTATCCATTGTGGATAAGATGTAAAGCAAGGTAGATTTACCGCAGCCAGAACGGCCTATGACGGATACGAACTCACTTTGTTCTAGCTGGAAACTTACCTTATCTAAAATCTTTACTGTCACTGGATCGTGAAAGTATTTTGTGATTTCTTTTGCCTCTAAAACTACCTTGTTCATATTATTTCCCTCTGATGATGATGACAGGATCTATTCCACTCGCTTTTCTGGAAGGGAAAAAACCGGCGAAATAGGTAGTTACTATGGCAAATGTCCCCCCAATTAAATAGAATCTAGGATTATAGTTAATGGGGTAGGTTTTAATCGTAGGAAGAGATTCTGTATTGAAAGGAATTTGGTCAATGAGTGATGATAAGCTAAAGCCCATTAGTAACCCCATTATTCCGCCAAAAATTCCAATACTCAAAGCGATCGATATAAATATTTTATTCACATCTTTTCCTGAAAATCCCACTGCTTTTAATATGGCAATAGAATCCATTTTTTCGTAGATCATCATATTTAAAATATTGTATATCCCGAATCCAGCCACCAATAATAGCGTAATTCCCACGGCATAGGAAATAAGTGTTCTGACGGAGCTACCGGTTTCAAATTGAGAATTGGCGGTCTGAATATCCACCGCATTCAGTTCGTAAATTTTCCGGTATTCCTTAGCTACTTCAGGAGCCCATAAAATGTCTTTAAGTTTTACCTGAATATCAGTGATATAATTACTAGGCTGTCCTAGTATTTTTTGTGTGGTAGAAAGGGAACAATAACTTTGGACATTATCTAAATCTTGAATCCCAGATTGAAATATACCTACGACTCTAAGCGCCACTTGATCTCCTTTGCTAGTTGTTATTTGAATTACGTCGCCTACATTTGCCATCATTTTAGTAGCCACTCCTTTTCCTAAAACAATACTGTTGGGAATATTTTTAAGGTCGATATAGTTTCCTGCGGTCACATAATCACTAAACTTGAATAATCTATTTTCTTCCACTGGATCGATCCCAAAAATAGCCCCTGTCAAATCTACTGCTCCCACGTTATAAAATACTTGTGCATTTATTTTAGGTGCTACTCCTATAACGCGGTCATCTTTCTTAATGGATTCAATAATCGTCTTGCTATTATTGATTCCAAGTAACTCATTTTTAGGTTTGATGGAGGAAACGAAATTGTGGCCTTGTGGATTTAAATAGTCTGCAGGCTGTTTATCTGAAATTTGAATCTCTTTATAAATTCTTACGTGAGCTGTACGATTTGTAATTAATCCATCTAACATGTCATTAAGTCCTGACATAAAACTTAGGACGGTAACAAACATAGTAATACTGATTGTAACACCTATGGCTGCCACTAGCGTTTGTTTCCATCGCGCAATTAATAAGGAGAAGGCAACTTGATAAACGAGTTTGAATTTCATTATTTCGGCTTTATGATCTCATCAGTAGCTTTAAGACCGGAGATAATCTCTGCTTTTTGGAAATCTTTTAATCCTACTTTCACGATTTTCTCTTCGCCAGTTGCCAAAGTAACAATCGAATCATTTTTAAGGTAATTTCTTGGTATTAAAATCACCTTTTCTTTTTGACTTAATAAGATGTTAGCCTCAAAAGTGATATTCGGAAATAATTTAGGCGGGGCTTTCGTAAATTTAGCTTCAACTAAAAAGGTCTTGCTTCTCTCGTTCATTATTTCTGAGATCTTTGTGACTTTCGCTTCGAATACTTGCTTTTTATAGCTATCTAAAGTCACTAGAACATTTTGACCTTTTTGGACTCTCAAAATATCGTTTTCATCTACTTGCAATTCCAAAACGAAATCTTTGAAATTCCCAATGATTGCAATTGGTGTTTGAGGGCTTACAATTTCTCCTTTTGATTTTAATAGGCTATAAACAATGCCATTGGTTTTAGATTTCAATGTAAAATCTTGTGCCTGATGTGTGGAA
>JBILCC010000234.1:0-2508 GCA_044353355.1 Aquirufa sp. | reverse complement strand
TTAAAAAAAGGCCGTAGCCTTTTTTTATCAAAGCACAAAGTACAAAGCAAAAAGAACAAAGGTGGAATACAAAAAGGGACGCGTTGCGTCCCTTTTTGTATGAATTCAGAAATAAAGTTTAAATGGTGAATGGTAAATGTTAAATAAATTTTCATTCAACATTTACCACTCACCGATTACCTTTTTTTTCCAGAGGTTTAAAAGGAATTTTGGCGAAAATTATGGCGAAGACCAATTTTGCATTTTTTACCAAGAGTTTAAATTTTTTATTGTGGCGATAAAATATGACGTAGGCCATTTTTAGCCACAATAAAAAAATTAAACCGCCCCTTCAGTCAACCTCTCCGCATTCTCCGCTATCCTCAACTGCTCAATAAAGTCAGCAATTTCACCATCCATTACGACAGGGAGATTATAAACAGTTAAGCCGATACGGTGATCCGTCACGCGGCCTTGCGGGTAATTGTAAGTTCTAATTTTGTCCGAACGGTCTCCAGAGCCTACCATAGACTTACGGTTTCCGGCGATTTCTGCGTTGCGTTTAGCTAATTCGATTTCGTATAGACGAGAACGCAAAACCGTCATCGCTTTGTCAAAGTTTTTGATCTGAGAACGTTCATCCTGGCACTGTACCACCAATCCTGAAGGAATGTGGGTCACACGAACCGCAGAATAGGTCGTATTTACGGACTGACCACCCGCACCGGATGAACAGAAAGTATCCTTGCGGATATCGTTCATATTGATTTGAACATCGACCTCGTCCGCCTCTGGTAATACGGCTACGGATGCTGCGGAGGTATGAATACGTCCGGCAGATTCTGTCGCTGGAACACGTTGAACGCGGTGAACACCGGATTCAAACTTTAATTTAGCATATACATCTTCGCCCTGAACGGACGCGATAATCTCTTTGTAACCACCAGCGGTACCGTCTGTGAAGTCCATGATTTGGAAAGTCCAGCCCATTTTCTCTGCGTAACGTTGGTACATCCGGAATATGTCTCCGGCAAAAATCGATGCCTCGTCGCCACCTGCTCCGGCGCGAACCTCGAGGATACAGTCTTTGGAATCGTTCGGGTCGCGGGGGATTAACATCTCCTTTAAAACCTCTTGCATTACTTTTTCTGCGGGAACTAATTCTTCTAATTCTGCCTTCGCCATATCGCGAAAATCCTCATCTTTTTCCGTAGCGATCACTTGTTTCGCCTCCTCGATGGAGCCTAACAAGTTTTGATAGGCCATATATTGGTCTACGATCTTTTGCAAATCCTTGTATTCTTTACTCAAGGTCTTGAATTTCTTCAAGTCCGATACCACTTCTGGCATCGCAATTTGTTGTTCTACTTCTAAAAATCTTTCTCGGATGGCCTCTAGCTGCTCCAGCATAACATTTTGGTTTTAAAAAACGTTGCAAAGATAGTAATTAAATCCATTGCCCTTTGCCCTCGTTTAGAATACCTTTGCATAAAATCTCCAAACGATGAAACACGCCCTACTCCTTTTCGCTTTAATCGCACTGCAAGCCTGTGATTTTTCCAAACGTATCGATACCGCTGCAGCGGTGAAAGAGATGAAGGCTAGACAAGTGAAGCGTGTTTTACCACAAGATATCGTTAATCAAGTAGATACTTGGGGTCAAGAAATTCAATCAAAAGGGGCTGCAAAATTAGATAGCGCGACGAAAGCGCTTCAGATTACGGTTCGCGTGGGCGCTCCAGCCTCCCTCAAGGCCTCATTTAAAGATGCAAAAATGGTCGAGATTATGGATGCCTTAGATTACTCATTGGGCCAAAAACAGGACGTCCCACCTTCTATCCAAAAAAATACCGCTGGCGACAGCTTATACTATTTCTATCCTTCAGAAACGAGTAAAATTACGGTACTTGGATTCGCGAAAAACATCGTGATTCAAAATATGGACCGCCCCTTGATTAAATAAGGTTGCGTTCTAGAATTTGGTTGATTTGAAAATTCACTTCACGTAAATGTGGGTCAGAAATTTCCTTCGAAAGTGGCTTACCGGTGAAGAAAGCCTGTACATGTTGCTGGACAAGTCCGTGTAACAAACTAGGTTCTAATTCAATTGATTGCAATAATTCTTGAGCGTGGGACCACAGGTTTTGGGTTAATACACCCGCTAAAAGCATCGCCTTGTGAATCTTCTTACGCTCTTCGCCACTGACTAAATACATCGCATCCGTGATATCTTTTGCGAGAGCTACTAATGTATTTTGCGTCTCCTCTACCAACACTTCTAGGCAAATGGGCATCTGATCTAATTTGATTCGGCGGCCTGCTTCAAGATGTTGAACAGGGAAAAAGACGCCCATCTGGTTCGTGCTTTCCCGTGCTGGATCATACAGTAAATTAGCCTCCGCCAGGGAAAATGTGCCACTAACGAGAATCAGCGTCGCATATTTTGGCAATAATAATTCTTTTAAAACCTCTGGGTAAGCCGATTCTGGAACACAAAGAAAAAAAACGGTGGCTGCGGATTCCGAAAAA
>JBILCC010000235.1:0-2508 GCA_044353355.1 Aquirufa sp. | reverse complement strand
TACACGTTCTACTTCCTCGTATTCGCGTTTCAGTTCTGACTCGTAGTGTTCTTGTTCCGTTTGGCCAGCTAAAAAACCACCTAAACCCATGGCAATGGATCCTGCAACGATTTCAGCCACACCAGCCGTTGTTACGATGCTTGCAGAAGCGACAGCTCCAGAAAGTCCCGCGGCTAGAGCAAATGGAACGGTTAATCCATCAGACATCCCAATGACGACGTCAGTAATGAAGTCAGAGCTTTTTAAATGTTGCTCATGCAAATGATGATCGAGTGAATTCATATTATCGGATGCCGTGCATCATTCGTTTTAGTGGACCATTGGCTAGGCCAAACAAAATTACAGAGGCTATTCCAGCCATAATTACAAAAACAATGAAAAAATCATAGAGATTTTTGATCTCGAAGCCTAAGAAACTGGGGAATACAGTTTGGCCTACTACCGCAGTAGCTGGAGGCAAAAGAGCTCCTAAGGTCCCAGATAAGGCATATCCCGCTGCATTCGCTAAGAACCATACACCCATTAATAAGGAGGAGAATCGCTTAGGAGCTAACTTAGAAACTAAAGATAATCCGATAGGCGATAGGCTCAATTCCCCCATCGTATGAAATAAATACATAACGAATAACCAAATCACACCCAGTTTATCAGATCCTAAATCTTTTACTTTTAAGGCGATGATTAAGTAACCAATGGCTAACAACATAAGACCGATGGCCTGCTTCCCAGGAGAATTAGGTTCGATACCTTTTTTTGCTAGACGCATCCAAAACCAAGAAAAAGGAAAAGCTAAAATGATGATGAAGAAGGAATTGGCATTTTGGACTGAACTAGGCGGTAGCATGATTCCAAAGAAATTCAAATCCGTCTGTTGATCCGCAATAAAAGTTAAGGAAGAACCTGCTTGCTCATAAGCTGCCCAAAAGAAAATCACAAAGAAGGCTACAAAATACATCACCCAAATTCGATCTCTTTCAATTTTGGTTAAAGTTTTGTCTCTCAATATCAAGAACGCCAAACTAATTCCCGCTGAATAAATGACCGGATAAATCCAATCTTTGATGGGATTAGCCACTTCAGTGATGAATAAATAATGAAATCCAATAATCAAACCTATGAATAATGCACTTGAGATCACAATGGACTGAGTGGAGAATTCTGCCTTTTCAGTCTCAGCATCATCTTGTTGGTATTCGCTAAACGTAGGAGCTAACCCAATTTCGCTCCCATCTGGTGCCTTCAAATACACGCTTTTTAACAGAATGAATAAAACACTTCCGATTAACATCGCTCCTCCAGCAGCTAAAAAACCCCATTTGAATGCCTCTATAACGCGAACACCATCTACTTTTACATCTCCTAACCAAGGGCAAATAAGCATGCCTAGCATGGCTCCCGTATTAATTCCCATGTAGAAAATGGTAAAGGCGGCGTCAAGGCGACTATCTCCTTTTTTGTATAATTGACCCACCATCGAGGAAATATTCGGTTTGAAGAAACCGTTGCCTAAGATCAAAAACAACAATCCGCCCCACATTAAATTCGTGGCTAACGGAACATCTAATGTAAATGAGCTTGCAGAGCTGAATAATAGCAATTGTCCAATGGCCATCGCAAATCCACCTCCAATAATACTATTTCGATTGCCAATGTAGCGGTCTGATATATAGCCACCTAGCATGGGAGTTAAGTAACTTAGTCCTAAGAATCCTCCATATAAGATAGCAGCTTCGTCTTGTTTAAAGGAAAGAGCGCTTACTAAAAAGAGAGATAAGATGGCGCGCATGCCATAAAAATTGAAACGTTCCCACATTTCAGTGGAATAAAGAAAATAAAGACCTTTAGGATGAGAAGTACTATTTGATGACATATAGGTTTGGTTAATTTTTGATGACAAGATACAAGAATGTAATTTAATTTCGAGATAGATGTGAAACCTTTTTTGTAATATTGTCAATTCATTTCGTTTAACATCCTATGGGCAAAACAATCGCGATTGCAAATCAAAAAGGGGGAGTAGGGAAAACAACGACTGCTATTAATTTAGCTGCCAGTTTAGCTGCTTTTGAGTTCAAAACCTTATTGATCGATGCGGATCCACAGGCAAATTCCACTTCTGGGTTAGGGTTTAACCCGAAAGAAGTGAAGAATAGTATTTACGAATGTATGGTAGGTCTTTCCAGCGTTCAGGATAGTATTTTACCCACTGAAGTTCCTTTTTTAGACATCATTCCTTCGCACATCGATTTAGTGGGAGCTGAGATAGAAATGATCAACTTGAATAACCGAGAACGGAAGATGAAAGAAGCCCTTGAAGTGGTGAAAGATCAATATGATTTTATTATCATGGATTGTTCCCCTTCTTTGGGATTAATTACTATTAATAGTCTTACCGCTGCAGATTCGGTTATTATTCCGGTACAGTGTGAATATTATGCGCTAGAGGGATTAGGTAAATTATTGAATACGATTAAAATTATACAATCTCGTTTAAATACAGCTTTAGTT
>JBILCC010000059.1:0-8890 GCA_044353355.1 Aquirufa sp. | reverse complement strand
CCAGTACCAGTCTGAGCTTTTAACTGCTCAGCCGCTGAAATGGCGTTGTCAACAGAGTCAATCACAATTCCTTCTTGAATGCGCACTCCGTAACCTTTTAAGATTTCTTTCGCTTGATATTCGTGAATATTCATTTAGTAAAATTTTAATTTCGTGAAATTACTATTTATTTGCGTAAATATTAAAAAACAAGTCATTCATTCGAACTTTCTAAAAAAAAGACAAAAAAATGTTAGAATTAAAAAATATTTCCAAAAGTTATGGAACTCAATTAATTCTAGATAATATCTCATTACAAGTGAAGGAATCTGAAATGGTTAGCATTTTAGGACCTTCTGGTTCCGGAAAAAGTACTTTACTACAGATCATTGGCTTATTGATGAAAGCAGATAATGGGCAGATTTACTTAGATGGGACTAATTATGCTGCGCTTTCAGAAAAGGATCAAGCTACATTTCGAAATCAGAAACTAGGTTTCGTTTTTCAATTCCATAACTTATTGGGTGAATTTAACTGTGAAGAAAATATAAAATTTCCCCTATTTATAAAAGGTGAAAATATAAAGGAAGCAGATCTTGAATTGTTTGAAAAAATTGTCCAAACATTAGGTATAGAACCAATTTTAAAAAAAATGCCCTCACAAATATCAGGAGGAGAGCAGCAACGCGTTGCAGTGGCAAGAGCCTTAATTAATCGCCCTACCCTCTTATTAGCAGATGAACCTACAGGTAATTTGGATAATAAAAATGCAGAAACATTATATGAACTATTTGTCGAGTTAAAAGCCGTTTGGCAACAACGTATTATTATGGTAACACATAATGATAAACTAACCACACATTCAGATCAGGTAATTTATCTAAATTCAGGACGAATCGAATAGAATTACTGCCAAAATGTCATAAATTTGCAATCTAAATTTCATTGATTGTAAAATGCAAGATTTAAAAGTGCTAACGAAGGAAGAGAAAGAGGGTTTGGATGTTCCGAGAATTTCGGAGGATCAGGTGGCAGAGAACTCTTTTGGAAAAAAAGTCTATATCGAAAGTTATGGCTGTCAAATGAATTTTGCGGATTCAGAAGTCGTTACCTCTATTCTACAAGAGAACGGTTACATTACCACATCTAACGTTAAGGAAGCTCATACCATTTTATTAAATACTTGTGCTATACGGGAGAATGCGGAGCATAAAATTCGTCATCGCTTGCAAGTATTCACTCATTTGAAAGCAAAGAATCCAGCATTAACTGTGGGGATTTTGGGTTGTATGGCGGAGCGTTTGAAAACCAAGTTGATTGATGAGGAGAAAATTGTCGATTTAGTTGCTGGCCCGGATGCCTACCGTGATTTACCTGCCTTATTGGATGAAGTTTCAGATGGCCAAAAAGCCATCAACGTTTTCCTTTCACGTGAGGAGACTTACGGAAACATCGAACCTGTACGACTAAATTCGAATGGTGTGACTGCTATGGTCAGCATCATGCGTGGTTGTGACAACATGTGTACTTTCTGTGTTGTCCCCTATACGCGAGGACGAGAAAGATCCCGTGATTTACCATCAATTATCGCAGAATGTGATAAATTATTCCAGCAAGGGTACCGTGAAGTAACTTTACTAGGGCAAAATGTAGATTCCTATAAATGGACTTCTGAAGAGGGTAAATTGATCAATTTTGCTCATTTATTGGAAGCAGTCGCCTTAGTTAATCCCTTATTACGCATTCGTTTCTCTACTTCGCATCCAAAAGATATCACTGACGAAGTATTATATACAATGAAGAAGTACGATAATATTTGTAAAAATATTCACCTACCAGCCCAAAGTGGAAGTAATCGTATTTTGGAATTAATGAAGCGTTCATATACTCGAGAATGGTATTTGGACCGAATTAAGTCCATTCGAAGCATATTAGGCGATGAATGCGGCGTTTCTCAAGATATGATTGCAGGCTTTTGTACAGAAACAGAAGAAGATCACCAGGATACTTTATCCTTATTAGCTGAAGTAGAATATGATTTCGGTTATATGTTCGCTTATTCTGAGCGACCAGGAACACCAGCCGAAAAGAAATTAACGGATGATGTGCCAGAAGAGGTAAAAATGCGTCGTTTGCAAGAAATCATCGATTTACAGCGCATCCATTCTGCGAAACGCAATGAAATGTGGGTGGGTAGAAAAGTGCAAGTTTTAGTAGAGGGAGATTCTAAGAAATCTAAACTTCATCACTTTGGAAAAATAGATTCAAATAAAGTAGTCGTATTCCCTAAAGGAAGCGAAGTTAAAGGGGATTATGTTTTTGTTAATGTAACTCATTGTACATCAGGAACTTTATTAGGTGAATTATGTTAGATAATAGCCATCTTGCTAGTATAAAAGCACGCTTTGGGATCATAGGAAATGCCCCTGCCCTTTTGCGTGCCATTTCTGTAGCGGAGCAAGTAGCCGCGACGGATATGACCGTATTGATTACAGGTGAAAGTGGTTCAGGTAAAGAATCTTTTTCTAAAATAATTCATTCCCTTTCTAAACGAAAACACGGTGCCTTTATCGCCGTTAACTGTGGTGCTATACCGGAAGGAACAATTGATTCTGAATTATTTGGACATGAGAAAGGATCATTTACAGGTGCTATTGAAGCTCGTAAAGGCTATTTCGAAGTAACAGATGGAGGTACTATTTTCCTAGATGAGATTGCTGAAATGCCTTTAGGAACACAGGCTCGTTTATTGCGTGTTTTGGAAAATGGCGAATTTTACCGTGTTGGTTCTTCCAAAGTACAAAAAACCAATGCTCGCGTTGTGGCTGCGACCAATTTGAATTTACAACAAGCTATTGAAAAGGGAAAATTCAGAGAAGACTTATACTATCGTTTAAGTACAGTACCGATTTATGTACCACCATTACGTGAACGCGGTGATGATGTTGAATTGTTGTTCAGGAAATTCACGACTGATTTCTCTGAGTCACATCGGGTAAAGCCAATTATGCTAACAAAGGAAGCTAAAGAGTTGCTACAAAAACAGCGTTTCCCAGGTAATATTAGGCAATTAAAGAATTTGGCTGAACAAATTTCTGTTCTTGAATTAGGGGATAGAATCATTGATGAATTACAGTTACAGTACTATTTGGAATTCAATGAACCTAAATTAGGTAATTCTGTAGTCAAGTCAGATGCATTCTCAGGGCCAGAGGGAATGAATGAACGTGAGATTTTATATAAGATTCTATTTGATCTAAAAAGAGATGTAACGGAATTAAAAAAAATATTGTTGAAAGTAGTTGAATCAGATCAATCTAAAGCCTACGAAATATTACATGATAACATGGCAATATTTGAGGATGTAAGGAATCATGCGGAAGGAAGTATCACAAATCCTGGATTATCTTTACCCATACATGAACAGGAAGAGACTAAATTTATAGAAGAACCTATTGATTCTATTTACGAAGAGATTATCTTACCTGCTAATGATGTTACTTTATCCCTAGAAAAACAGGAAAAAGAGATTATCATTCGAGCATTAAAGAAAAATAAAAACAAACGTAAATACGCAGCAAAAGACCTAGGGATTTCAGAACGCACATTATACCGTAAAATAAAGCAATATGATTTGGAAGAATTGGATTAATCTTTGCCTAATGGGGGGAATGTTAATAACGCTATCCTCTTGCTATAGTTTCAAAGGAGCTAGTTTGGACCCTAATTTAAAAACGATTCAAATCAGCAATATCCGAATGGAGACAGCGGGTGGACCTGCTAATTTAAGTTTGACAATTAATGAGAAATTAAAGGAGTATTTTCAACGAAACACCTCCTTGAAAATCAACAACAAGAATCCCGATTTACAAATTGAAGGATCTATAATAGGCTATGAATTAACTCCTCAGGCACCCACAGGAGATGATAAAGCAGGATTAAATCGATTAACTTTAACTATTCAATTTCGATTAATTAATCGCTTAGATGAAGATAAAAACTTCGAACAAGAGTTCTCTTTCTATCAGGATTTCCCACAAAATCAAACCTTACCACAAGTAGAAAAAGAACTAATTCCGAAGTTAGTTGATCAAATTATTTTAGATTTGTTTAATAAAATTGCAGGTGACTGGTAATAGGTATATGTCTAACGCACAAAAGCTTTGGTTTTTATTAAATAAAATTGATCGATCAGATCAAAGTGAGCTAAGTCAGGATAAATTGATTTACCCTTATTTCTATTTATTACATTGGAATGAACGTTATTCTATACTTAAGCAACAAAGAATTGCCCTACAATCTTCACAACGAAAACTATATTTTCAATCAATTTTTGATATCCAATGTGAACTGAATAAGACAACTGACCTCGTTCCTGCTGAAGAGATAAAAGCATTACAAGTTGCTTTAATTGATCAATTCATATTGAATCAGCCTACTCTAGCAAAGCCTAAAAGATCCGAACTAGATGATTCCCCTCAAGAGGATTTATCAGCAATCGAATATAGTTTACCTGTTTCTGAAACAGTAGCTATTCTTCTGACTAAGCAGGGTAAATATTTGCAAGCAATTGAATTATATGAGAAGTTAAGTTTGATTAAACCTGAAAAAAGACTTTACTTTGCATCTCGAATTTCGGAATTACAAAATTTACTAACAGAATAAATATGTTTACTTTATTGATTTCATTGATTATCATCTTCTCTGCTTTATTAGTTGTGCTTATTTTAGTACAAAATCCAAAAGGTGGTGGAATAAGCGGAGAGTTTTCATCTTCTGGAGCTACTCAAATGTTTGGAGTTCAAAAGACAGGTGATTTAGTTGAACAATTAACGTGGGGTTTTTCTATTGCTATATTAGTATTGGTCTTAGCAACTAATTTTAGCTTATCAGATACTAAAGAAACAAGCACCTCAGTAAACGTAGAAAAAGCAGCTACTAAAACAGTACCTGTTGCTCCCGCTCCAGTAGCACCCAAGCAATAGTTAGTACTTACTATATTTTTTTAATACTGCCAAAATTTCAGCAATGAGTTTTGGCATTATTATTGTATGACCAGTTCTGCCATGTTCGCATGGTTGTATAATCTCTAATTTAAAAATTAAATTTATAACACATGTCAAATTTAAGTATTAAGCCCTTAGCGGATCGGGTTGTTGTAGAACCAGCTCAAGCTGAAGAAAAAACAGCATTTGGTATTATTATTCCTGACACAGCGAAAGAGAAACCACAAAAAGGAACAATCGTTGCGGTAGGAAATGGAAAGAAAGACGAGCCTATTACTGTTAAAGTAGGTGATTCTGTATTGTATGGTAAATACTCAGGTACAGAAATCACGATTGATGGTAAAGATTACCTAATTATGCGTGAGTCTGACATTTTTGCAGTTTTATAATTTTAACACAACATTAATTCCAAAATAATATGGCAAAGGAACTATTTTTCGACAGCGAAGCGCGCGAAAAGATGAAGAGAGGGGTTGATACCCTTGCAAATGCAGTTAAAGTAACGTTAGGACCTAAAGGTCGTAATGTCATTATTGATAAAAAATTTGGTTCTCCATCGATTACAAAGGATGGTGTTTCTGTAGCGAAAGAAATTGAATTAGAGGACGCTGTAGAGAACATGGGAGCTCAATTAGTAAAAGAAGTTGCGTCGAAAACAGCTGATCAAGCAGGTGATGGAACAACAACAGCCACCGTTTTAGCACAATCCATCTACACAATTGGTTCTAAAAACGTTGCTGCAGGAGCAAATCCAATGGATTTGAAACGTGGTATTGAGAAAGCTGTAGAGGCTATTGTAACTGATTTAAAGAAGCAATCTCGTGCAATCACTACTTCAAAAGAAATTGCTCAGGTAGCCACCATCTCAGCGAACAATGATTCTGAAATTGGCACCATGATTTCTTCAGCAATGGAGAAAGTAGGTCGTGAAGGTGTAATTACGGTAGAAGAAGCGCGTGGTACAGAAACTGAGGTAAAGACAGTAGAAGGTATGCAATTCGATCGTGGATATTTATCTGCGTATTTCGTAACAAATACGGATAAAATGGAAGTCGAATTAGAGAAACCTTTTATCTTAATTTCAGAGAAAAAAGTTTCTTCTATGAAGGAATTACTTCCTGTATTAGAAGTCGTAGCGCAAACAGGTCGTCCCCTATTAATCATCTCTGAGGATGTAGACGGAGAGGCTTTAGCTACTTTAGTAGTAAATAAGATGCGTGGTGCATTGAAGGTGGCTGCTGTAAAAGCACCAGGTTTCGGTGATCGTCGTAAAGCAATGCTAGAAGATATTGCCATCTTAACTGGTGGCACTGTAATCGCAGAAGAGCGCGGTTTCAAATTAGAGAATGCAACTATCGAATATTTAGGTCAAGCTGAAAAAGTAATCATTGATAAGGATAATACGACTATTGTCAATGGTGCTGGTTCGAAAGATAATATCGAAAACCGTGTTAACCAGATCAAGGCTCAAATCGAGAATACTACGTCTGATTACGATCGTGAGAAATTACAAGAGCGTTTAGCAAAATTATCGGGTGGTGTGGCTATCCTTTACATCGGAGCTGCTACAGAAGTAGAGATGAAAGAGAAGAAAGACCGTGTTGATGATGCTTTACATGCTACTCGCGCTGCTGTAGAAGAAGGTATCGTTGCAGGTGGTGGTGTCGCACTTATTCGTGCTATCCAGGCTTTAGATAAATTAAAAGGTGAAAATGAAGATCAATTAACAGGTATCAACATTATTCGCCAAGCAGTAGAATCTCCATTACGTACCATCGTTGCGAATGCAGGTGGTGAAGGTTCTGTAGTTATTAATGCTGTTAAAGCAGGAAAAGATGATTTTGGTTACAATGCTCGTGAAGACAAATATGAAAATATGATTGCAGCAGGTATTATTGACCCAACCAAGGTTACACGTTTAGCATTGGAAAATGCAGCGTCCATCGCAGGCTTGTTGTTAACAACAGAATGTGTGATTGCTGATAAACCAGCAAACGAACCTGCTCATGGACATGGCCCAGGTGGCGGTGGAATGGGTGGAATGATGTAATTTAAATTAGATTAATCCTTGAAAACTCCCCATATTTGGGGAGTTTTTTTTTGAACAATACTTTATGAAAAGAATCGCCATTGATATGGATGATGTTTTAGCTAAAACTACACACGTCATCATTGATCGAATTAATCAATTAGTTGATAAAAATTATACCTACCAAGAGCTATTGTATGGTGACAAAACACTTAAAGAAGAGTTCTACGGTCATTATTTAGCCAATAATTCTTTCTTATGGGAACCTGGTTTCTTTGAACACATACCAGTTAATGAGGATGCCGTGGAGGTGGTTCGCAAATTATCAGACCAATATGAAATATTTATTGTTTCTGCAGCCACCGAATTCCCAAATTCATTAAAGGAGAAATTAATTTGGATGGAACAACATTTTCCATTTATCACATGGAAACATATTGTATTCTGTGGTCATAAGCACATGATTCAAGCAGATTACTTGATTGATGACCATGAAAAAAATCTGCATACATTTACCGGAACTCCACTCCTATTTACAGCCCCGCATAATCTTCACATAAATGACTTTAAAAGAGTAAATAATTGGAAGGAAGTCGAAGGATTGTTGTTACATTAATGAAAAAAGCTCGTTTTAGTATTGGTATTTTGTTTTTTATATGTGGATTGAATTTTGCCACTTGGGCGACTCGTATTCCTGATTTTAAAGCTACACTTCATCTTTCAGATGCTGAACTAGGTACCGTCTTAATGGGCTTGCCCATAGGATCATTAGTTTCTTTACCCATCGCAGGTTGGCTTTTAACTAAATATGCTTCCAGGTGGATAACCCTAATTGCTGTGGTTATGTATGTGGTGGTATTACCTAGTTTGGGCTATTTAAGTTCTGCTGTAACATTATTTACAGGTCTATTTTTCTTTGGAATGGCAGGTGATATAATGAATATAGCCATGAATACACAGGTAGTCAGTTTAGAGGCAAAAATAAATAAGATTATCATGTCTTCCTTTCATGCTATATTTTCCATTGGTTTAATGGCAGGTGCATTTTTAGGTGGGATTTTGGAAAAAGAAAGTTTTACTGCACAAGAACATTTTAGCTTAGTAGCCTTATTAAATATCATTATAATACCCTTTAGTTTTCCAAATCTATTAATTGATAAACCGGTTCAAGATGAAAGTAAACCTAAGTCATCTATTTTAAACTTAGGACCCTATTTAATAACTCTGTCATTTATTGCTTTTTGTGGTATGTTATGTGAAGGTGCCATGGCTGATTGGATCTCTTTGTATTTTAAAGAATATAGCCCAAACTCTCCTTTCCCCATTACTATAGGTTTTTCCTTTTTTGCTGTTGCCATGGTAGTAGGACGCTTTCTGGGAGATACTATAACATTGAAATATGAGATTTCTACTATTCTAATTATAAATGGAATATTGGTGAGTTTAGGGATGTTATTAACTCTCCTATTCCCCACTATATATCTAAAAATTGCGGGTTGCTTTTTAACTGGTATAGGAATTTCCACCATAGTACCCTTAATCTATTCCAAAGCGGGAAATCAGAAAGAAATTATGCCTTCAATTGCAATTGCAGGCGTATCAACTATTGCATATATAGGTTTTTTAATTGGACCTGTACTTATCGGATATTTATCAGATTTTATTGGCTTGGATAAAGCTTTGTATTTGATTGTAATTTTAGGTTTTTTAGCTGCCTTTATTTCCAAAACTTGGGCTACAACTAAATGATCATCAAATATTGTTTAACTTCATAAAAATAACATAAACGTCACTATTAAAAATATAATTCAACTTAAATTTCTACATTCTATCTGAAACAAATATTACTATGAATAAAAATGTTATTTTCTGGTCC
>JBILCC010000232.1:0-2524 GCA_044353355.1 Aquirufa sp. | reverse complement strand
TTGTGTTGTTATTTGATACAAATGTAGAGTGAAATCTGTAAAATCAAAATTTTAACCGATCAAATCCCACAAATTTCCATATAAATCGGCGAATACGAGCACTTTACCATATTCTTCCTCACTCGGACCGCGGACAATCGTAATGCCCTGCGCGATCAAATTCGCATGATCCCTTTCAAAATCATCTGTATGCAAGAACAGAAATACGCGTCCTCCGGTCTGATTCCCTACTCTCGATTTTTGTTCGTCCGTTGCCGCTTTTGCCAGCAATAATTGACACGAACCTTCGCCAGATGGTTGAACTAGTACCCAACGTTTGACATCACTCAAAACCGTATCTTCCACTAAGGTAAAACCCAATTTCTGAGTATACCAAGCGATGGCTTCGTCGTAATCGGCTACCACAAGGGCGATGTGCATTAAACGGTTCATGTCAGTAGTCAGTATCTAGTAGTCAGTAAACAGTATCCAGTAGTCCAGTAGTCCGTAGGGAATGAGTCCGAAGTCCGGAGGACCATTCACCACTTACCATTCACCATTCACCATCTTTACTCTATTATCTATAATCTTTTAAATATTCGGTTGCTGCTCAGTTTTCGTCTCGGCCTACAAAGTTAAACGGCGAGATTAATTTCAATTCTGCCTTGATCGCGTCCGAAACAGCTAGGCCGTCGATGAATGCGTGGAAAACAGACTGATCAATCTTTCCGTGGTGGCGCGTCAAGTCTTTCAATGCCTCATACGGCTTAGGGAAAGCCTCACGGCGTAATACCGTTTGGATCGCTTCCGCGATGACCACCCAGTTATCTTCTAAATCCTGTTGGATTTTGCTATTGTTCAATTCTAATTTACCTAAACCGCGTTGCAAGGAATTCAAAGAGATCACGACGTGCGCTAAAGGCGTTCCCACGTTACGCAATACCGTCGAATCTGTCAAATCACGTTGTAAACGCGAGATCGGAAGTTTCGCAGACAAGAATTCAAAGAAGGCATTCGCCATCGCCAAATTTCCCTCCGCGTTTTCAAAGTCAATCGGGTTTACCTTGTGAGGCATCGCCGAAGATCCGATTTCACCTGCCTTGATCTTTTGCTTGAAATACCCCATCGATATGTATTGCCAAATATCTCTCGACAAGTCAATCAATATGGTATCTAAACGCTTCAAGCCATCGAAATAGGCCGCTAAATTATCGTAATGCTCGATTTGGGTCGTGTATTGACTACGCTTAATTCCTAAATCAGTATGCAATTTCGCCGCAAATTGTGGCCAATTGATTTCTGGGAATGACACTTGGTGCGCATTGAAATTACCCGTTGCTCCACCAAATTTACCTGTAAACGGGACTTGCGCCAACAGGTCCAATTGACGATTCAAACGTTCTACAAAAACCTTGATTTCTTTTCCTAAACGCGTAGGAGAAGCTGGTTGTCCGTGCGTGTGGGCTAATAAAGGGATCTCTTTCCACTCAGTCGCATAAGCGTCTAAAGTCGCCACCACTGCTTGGTAAGCAGGTAAAATCACCTCGCGATGAGCTTCAGCAATCGATAATGGAATCGCTGTGTTGTTAATATCTTGTGACGTAAGGCCAAAGTGAATGAACTCCACAAAGGGGCTCATATCGCCTGGCAACGCTAACATGCGGTCTTTGATAAAATATTCTACTGCCTTCACGTCATGGTTTGTCACCTTTTCGGTGTCTTTAATCCAAGTCGCATCCGCCTCCGTAAAATTTGTATACATGGAACGTAATGCCGCATAATGCTCCTTAGGGAAACCTTTTAGTGGGGCCAAAGGAATTTCGCACAACGCAATAAAGTATTCAATTTCTACGCGTACTCGATATTGAATCAACCCCAATTCAGAAAAATAAGGAGCGAGTGCGGCGGTTTGTTTGCGGTAACGACCATCAACCGGAGAAATGGCAGTCAATAAATTTAATTCCATGCTATCTTATCAAAGCACAAAGGTACAACAATTTAAAAATTATCCGTAATTTCAACCATGCTAAGTCCCCGCATCCTTTCTGTAGTAATCGCTTTTGTCATCGCAGGGGTGGCAACCGCATTCATTTCATTCCTTCCGCACTCTGATTCTGCTACGCTTTTCGTCGCCTTTATCAGTGTGTTGATTTTTGGATCCATCTTGATCTTTTTTGCCTTAGACAACCTTGTTTTCAAGGAGGTAAACGATTTATATGACCAAATAAAACAAATCAAGAAAAAGGATTTTACACTCATATCACGCAAACAGTTAGTCCAAAAAGAGAACCCCATTGAACTCTTAAAAAAGGAATTAACAGCCTATGTTTCTACTACTGAGGATGAAGTAAAAGAATTGAAAAAGGCCGCAGTCTATCGCCAAGAATTCCTTGCTGACGTATCCCACGAACTTAAAACGCCCATTTTCGCCGCCCAAGGATTTGTCCACACCCTTTTAGACAATCCAGATGAAAGCCCAGAAATTCGTCAAAAATTCCTTGAAAAAGCCGCCAAAAGTTTAGACGGTTTAGACATTTTAGTGAAA
>JBILCC010000233.1:0-2524 GCA_044353355.1 Aquirufa sp. | reverse complement strand
TGCAATAACTCAGGTGTCCGTAAGGCGTTTTCATATTAGGCGATTTGTTCCAGGTAATCGACTGATTTTTTGATGAGATCGAAATCCATCTCGTGCACTTCCACGCCTTTGCCTACTTGTTCTAACAAGGTGATGGTTAATTGCCCGCCTAAATGTTCTCTGAACTCATTTAAGCCGTTTGTTAAGTTGATTTTGTCATTTTCTGCCAAAGCAGGATGAAAAATTGCAAAACCCAGTTTTTTCAACAAATGGATGATTCGGTCTACGTCTTCTTTCGTCAAATGACCAATCAAGTGCGAATAGACGCTATCCAAGGCTATTCCAATCGCCACCGCTTCTCCGTGACGGATCTTGAAATCGCTTAAGTATTCTAATTTATGTGCCGCCCAATGGCCAAAATCCAAGGGTCTAGCGGAGCCAAGCTCAAAAGGATCACCACTAGCGATATGCTCCATATGCAGCGACGCGCAACGGTAAATCTGCTCAACCATTACTGACTTATCGCGTTGATTCATAGCGTCTGCATTTTCTTCTAACCAGCTAAAGAATTGGATATCTTTAATCAAAGACACTTTAACTGCTTCAGCAATACCCGAACGCCAATCGCGTTCCTCTAAACTCTCTAGGAACGAATAATCGTTAAATACGGCAACAGGAGGTGCGAATGTCCCCAAGAAATTCTTCTTGCCTAGGTAATTGACGCTGTTTTTTACCCCTACACCCGAATCGTTTTGGGATAATACAGTCGTCGGTATCCGGATGAATTTCACGCCTCTATGGGAGATAGCAGCAGCATAGCCGGCCATATCTAAGAAAGCGCCACCACCGATGCAAGCTACAAACGAGTGGCGATCTATTCCATGCTCATCTAACGCGCGAATCACTTCCTCGTAAAAGCGAGGGTCGTTTTTACACACTTCTCCACCTGGAAGCACTAGGATTTCTGAGGCTAAATCGGCGGGGGAATGCTTTTGAAAATAACTGACAATCTCAGCGGTTAATTGAGTCTGAATATCCGTTATCCCTTTATCGAGTACAAAAAGAATCTTTTTACGAAAGCTAGGGTTGCCAAAGTTTTGGACAAAATCAGCAAAAACGCGATTTTCTGGTGCAAATAAACGCTCCGTGAAGAATACCTCATACGAATAGGGTACCTGAAAATGTTGTTTTAAAGATTGCATAGGTTTACGTAACGGCGAATTTTTTAGCTAAACCCAAAGATACGGGTAATAAGGCTAAAACAAAGAGGGCGAGCATCCATTGTCCACTTGAGGCTACCCACGCTGCATTCATCAATATAAGCGTCAAAACCCCTGTTTTTACTGTTAATCCAATGTTTTTGCCCATCGGATTCTTAATAGCAACGCTTAGTTTTCTGAAAATCAGGATAAAGTGGGCCAAGACAAATACCAAGGCAAATTCCACTTTCTCTGCGAAAAATAGCTGTGACGCGTGAACGATTAAAAACAAAAACCCAGCGAAATACAGCGTAATCGCCTTGCCTCCATGTACTTCTCCTCTGCTTACTAGTGTAATCGCTGCTATGTAAATCAACGGGATAGCGATCACTGGGAAGTGTTCTAAAACCCCTAATTCATACACGCTCATCCCTAAAAGTAAATTGAATGCTCTGCACAAACCCATATTGATAGGGCCAAAAATGCGCATATGCTTCCCTTTCCAATCATAAAAAAGCGCTAAGGCGGTAATAAAAATGGCTACAAATCCACTCAGTCTACTTTGCCAAAACGCCAAAAATATGCCCAGCCCCAATAATATGATTCCCCCGGAAATGGCCTCCGATCGTTTAATTCGCCCGCTTGGCAAGGCTCTTTCGGGTCTTTCGATGTGATCTAGTTCGTGATCAAAAACATCATTAAATACCACGCCACCTGCGTATAAACACATGCTGGAAAGGCCTAGGAATAGGGCAGGGTAGAACTGGTAGTCTAATCGACCAAAAACAAAGCCCACAATGGCTAAACCTGCCATGATATCAGACAGTGCCGTGACTACATTCGCAGGCCGAGTAAGCTCAGCAAAAGCTCTAATTTTAGACATTAGCGAATGAAGATTGAGTTTTTATCTACGCGAGGAGCTTGTCCGCCACGCAACACCGTATTGCCATTAAACTTCAAGGATTGATCGATTTCTAATCCGTCAATGAAGTCTTTCTCATTGATTTGTCCGCTTTGCGCGAAAGAATCGAGGGCATTTTGGTATGTCACCTTTTGAATATCCGCATCAGAAATCCCTTTGATTTTCATCAAGGCCGCCGTTTTAGGAATCGCCAAAGGATCAGAAATCCCCCAATCCGCAGCCGAATTCACCATAATACGTTCCGATCCATATTGCTTCACAATCTCTACCATTCGCTCATTCCCCATTTTGGTGAAAGGATAAATAGTGAAAGCCGCATAAAATCCTTGGTCTAAAACTGATTTCACCGTCTCTTCATTATTGTGGTCAATCACGACCATATGAGGCGCTAAACCGTGCTCTAAGGCAATCGCCATACTGCGTT
>JBILCC010000013.1:0-25286 GCA_044353355.1 Aquirufa sp. | reverse complement strand
CGGGGCGATCCACGCTTTTTCTACTGCTGGCAGATCGGTTAAACTTTCAAAGCCTCCTCGAGCCACTGAACTCGCATATTTTCGAGGCACATTGGTGGCGATGAAAGGCAGGTTTTTCTCTTTAGCAAAATTCACTAAAGGAGCATAATCCGTTTTGTAATTCTTCCAAAGACGAGCCGACGAATCCAAACCCTTCGCTGTGATTTTTCCTTGCAAATAGTTAGTTAAAGCGCCCTGATTATCCCGTTCAAACATCTCCGCACCTAAAACCAACGGACGCTGTTCCGCCAAGGCCTGTGTGATCTCTAATTCCAACCAGTGGCTAATGGGATTATTATGCAACTCCCCTATTAATACCACATCTTGCTGACGAAGATCCTTGAGCATCTTTGCATAGGTGACCTTTTTGCCTTTAGCATTATACAACACATAGGCCGGCTTATCGAAGGCCTGCAAAGAAAACGAAAATAGAAGGAAGAGGGATATTTGCTTTATCATGAGATAAAGCTAAAAAATTCTGGCTTAAGCCTGCAAGGATTTAAACAATAAATCCTTCAAATAACGCGCCACAAATTCTGTCTTATGCTTCTTCCCAGCGTCTGTCAACTTAGGCAGGTGCTGACTGAAAAACAGCTGCGAATGCGCGGTTTCGATTAGTGTGCTGCTCAATGAATGAGGAAATTCGTAGGCGGGATTATGTGATTGAATCAACTCAGAGATACGCGCACAAAGGTCTTTATAAGGTTTAAAAACAGCGTTTTCATTGATTTCTTTGACCTCTTTCACCAGGTATACCTTGCTGCTTTCGGTAATCACAATTTGGTGTAAAAACTGTTTATTATAATCCGCCTGACCTTCGCTCTCCTCCAAAGGATGGGTTAACAATTCGACAAGGCGTTCCAACTTTGCTTTCGAATTTGCCAATGGCTGCAACTGAAATACCACCAAGTATTCCATGTAGGACCAATACCAATTCAAGATGTACAACAACATCCGGTGTTTATTCTCAAAATAGCGGTAGATCGATGCTTCAGTCGTGTTCATCTCCTTCGCTAATTTCTTGAACGTAAAATGTTCAAAACCCAAGGTATGAATTAGGTCAATTGCATTTTTAACAATCTGCTTTCCTAATTCTGTACTTTCTGGGTCCCGTAAATAGATTTTCTCGTTAACCTTAAAACTTAGTGAATAATCCATTGTTATACCTGTTGAACAAAACAAAGTTAATAATAGAATAACTACCACAAAAGATATTTTAACAATTATTAATAATAGTAATACTATTATTTAAAAAAGTATTTTTAGTTTTGTAGTAGTAAACGAATTGTTATGCAACAAACAAGTCCATTGAAGCGAGTACAAGCCCTGATACAGGAACACAAAAAGGAGGTCACTTCGATCTACTTGTTCTCTATCTTAGGTGGTATAGTAAATTTAAGTTTGCCCTTAGGCGTGCAGACCATCATCGGATTAGTAATGGGTGCTACAATGGTCACTTCGATTTATGTGCTGATCTTTTTAGTCGTATTAGGCGTGTTTTTGATGGGTTTGTTTCAAATCAACCAGATGAAAATCATCGAGTCGATTCAACAAAAAATCTTCGCCCATTATGCCTATGACTTCGCTGATAAGATCCCACAATTGGATCTAAAACAGATGGATAAATACCATATACCAGAGAAGGTTAATCGTTTTTTTGATACCTTAAATATTCAAAAAGGCTTCGCAAAACTTTTACTTGATATACCGGTAGCCACCGTTCAGATTGTTTTTGGCATCATTTTGCTTTCACTATATCACCCACTATTTATCATTCTAGGAGTAATCTTATTGATACTTTTAGCCTTGATTTTATATTACACATCTCAAAAAGGAATTGAAACTAGCATCGAGGAATCGAACTATAAATATGGGGTTGCCGGATTTTTTGGAGAAATTGCCCGCACCATTAAAACGTTTAAATTTAGCCAAGGTTCAGATTTGAACTTGATCCGTACAGATGAAAATGTAATGGGTTATTTAGGTGCTAGAACAAAGCACTTTCGCGTGCTGCTATTTCAATACAAATCGCTCTTATTTTTCAAGGTTGCCTTAACTACGCTGATGTTAACCTTAGGTTCGTATTTATTAATTAACCAACAGTTAAACGTAGGGGAATTTGTCGCGGCAGAAATCGTTATCATGTTAGTGATAGGGGCGGTGGAGAAACTTATTACAAGCCTTGATAGCGCCTATGATGTGATCACTGGTTTAGAGAAATTAGCCTCTGTTACCGATAATCCATTAGAGACAGGTGGAGATTTAGAGCTTAATTCCAACATAGGATTGGAGATAGAAATGAAGAATTTCAGCTTTGAATTCGAACCAGGAAAGCCTGTTCTAAATTCCATAAATCTTCACATTGAGCCAGGAGAAAAGATCCAACTTTCAGGGCCAGCAGGTTCAGGGAAGTCGATCTTAATGCGTGTGCTTACTGGAAATTATATTGACTTTAAGGGAACGCTATTAATCAATAAGGTTCCCATCAAAAACTACAATCTACAAAGCCTTCGAAAACATACCGGAATTTTACTCCAAAACCAAGAGATTTTTGATGGCTCTGTATGGGAAAATATTAGTTTAGGGAATAAAGAAATTAGCCCTTCCTTAATATTAGCCACCGCTGATAAATTAGGGTTTTCCGATTTTCTGAATCATTTCCCACTCGGTTTTGATACAGAGATTGAACCTTTAGGCAAAAAGACTCCTCAAACGATTGTGAAGAAAATACTCTTACTTCGTGCGCTTTGTGGGGATAGAAAATTACTCATTTTAGAGAACCCTTGGAATGGATTAGAACCTAACTTAGCCGGTCTTATTCAAACTTATTTGAAAAACCAATCTGCGACAGTCATTATTTCCGCAAACGAGGGTGCCTTTTTTGATAAAAAATTAGAGATTAACAATGGAAAAATTTAAGTCATTTAATCAGATTTACCTGCGCGAAAAAGGGCCAGCTACGAGACCTTGGTTAATCGGACTAGGACTTATTATAATTGGAATTCTTTTCTTGCCTTGGACGCAAAATATTAGGTCTAAAGGACAAATTACTAGTCTTTATCAAGAGCAAAAACCGCAAAAAATCTATAGCCCCATTGCAGGTAAAATTGCGCGTTGGTGGGTGAAAGAGGGCGACTTTGTAGAGCAAGGTGACACCTTAGCTAAAATCACCGAGATCAAGGCTGAGTACCTAGATCCGAAGTTGATCCTACGAACTCAAGAGCAGTTAAATGCGAAAAGGGGAACAGTTAGTTACTACGAACAAAAAGTCCAAGCGACGGAAGATCAAATTAACAATTTAGGTACGTCCAAAACCTTGAAGCAGGACCAATTAAAAAATAAAATAACGGCCTTACAACAAAAATTAACAGGAGAAAAAGCAGAATTAGAAGCGGCTTCAAATGAATACAACTTAGTTAAAGACCAGTTTGAACGTAACCAAAAAATGTTCGCTAAAGGTTTGATTTCGCAGACGCAATTCCAACAAAGAAATGCATCGATGCAGAACTCTTTGGCGAAAAAAACCACCTCAGAAAACAAGGTAAATCAAACCCTGCAAGAGATTCAAAATACGAAAATTGAATTGCGTGGAGTAGATCAAGAATACAGTGAGAAAATGAACAAAGCGGAGGGAGAAAAATTCCAAAGTTTAGGGATGATCGAAACGGGTAAGGGGGAAATCGCAAAGCTGGAAAACCAAGTGGCTAGTTACACGATTCGAGATGGAATGTACTACATCTTAGCTCCACAAAGTGGTCAAGTAATTAATGCGAAAAAATCGGGTATCGGTGAGATTCTAAAGGATGGAGAAGAGCTTTTAATCATCGTTCCTCAGAATACAAATTATGCGGTAGAGATGTATGTTAGACCCGTCGATTTACCTCTGGTTTCGCCTGGACAAGATGTACGATTTATTTTTGATGGTTTCCCTGCGATTATTTTTGCGGGAGGATGGCCAGACCAAAGCTTTGGAACCTTCCCTGGAAAGATTAGAGCCGTGGAAAATAACATCGATGAGAATGGGATGTTTCGCGTGATTGTGGTGGAAAATCCAAAAGACAAAAAGTGGCCTAAGCAAATCAAGATGGGTGCAGGAGCGCAAGGAATTGCCTTGTTAAATGATGTCCCACTTTGGTACGAGTTATGGCGAAATATCAATGGATTCCCAGCTGATTTTTATACGGTAGAAAAGGATGAAAAATAGTTTATTTGTCTGCTTTTTTCTGAGCTTTGCCAGTCTAGCACAGACTCCAGTATTGTATCCGGAAGCATTCCTTAAAATCGTACAAACCTACCATCCTTTAGCGAAGCAGGCGAGCATCGGTGTTCAAAAATCGGAGGCGCAAATCCTACAGGCTAGAGGGGGATTTGATCCGATTTTGAGCCATTACAGTACCCAGAAGACCTTTGACGGGAAAAACTATTATAACTACCACGCCCCGGAACTAAGCATTCCTACCTGGTATGGAATCGAGGTGAATTCAGGTATCGAAAACCTGCAGGGTTCACGGCTAAACCCGAACCAAACACTGGGTGAAACTAGTTACATCGGTATCACGGTACCCCTCGCGAAGAATCTCGTGATAGACCAACGAAGAGCCAGCCTTCAACAAGCTAAATTGATGAATAAAATGGCACTTCAAGAGCAAAGAAGCCTTCTCAACGATCTATTTGCAGATGCAATGGCTTCTTATTGGAACTGGGTAAAAAGTGTGCGCGTATTACGGATTGTAGATCAAAATCTGAAGATTGCAGAGGCACGTGTTTCCTTCGTAAAGCAAAGTGTGGAACTAGGAGAAAGGCCATCCGTGGATACCGTAGAGGCAACCACTCAGCTACAGTATTTTGAAAATTTGTACCAAGAAAAATGGGTGGAAAGAGAGAATTCGCGCCTCTCCCTTTCTGTGTATTTATGGCAAGAAAATAATACGCCTCAAGAATTATCGACAGAAGTACAACCCGCTGATGTGGTTAATGAGTTCGCCTGGATGGCTGAATTTGATCTAAACTTAAACTCCCTTCTCGAAAAAGCCTACGAAAATCACCCCGATTTAAGTGCTTATCAATTTAAAATTGAAGGCCTGCAAATAGAAAAAAGGTTGAAGTTCCAAAGCCTGTTACCTAAACTAGATTTCACCTATAATGCCTTAAGCAAAGGCTCGATGCCGAGCGTAGAAGTGCGCCCCCTTTTTGAAAATAATTACCAATATGGGATTAAGTTCGAAATGCCACTTCGACTTTCTAAAGGCAGGGCAGATTACCAATTAGCAAAGCTCAAAATTCAGGAAGAGTCCCTAAATCTAGCCCAAAAAAGACAACAAATTCAAGTGAAGGTGAGCTCCTATTTTAACCAGGTGGAGAGCCTAAAAAAACAGATTGATACTCAGCAAAAAGCCGTTTCAAACTACCAAGCTTTAGTGAAAGCGGAAGAAGCACGATTTGCAGAAGGGGAATCATCCTTGTTTTTAATCAATAGTCGAGAAACAAAAGCAATGGAGGCCGCTGAAAAGCTAACCGAACTGAAGGCCTATTTATTCAAAGCCATCTATGCATTACAAGCAAGCGCGGGAGTATTAATTTAGAATAATTGGGCGTACCTTTGCGTCTTCTTAAAATACCCCTCTATAATGCCTACTTCTGCGAACCGCACGAAAATTATCTTAATCCTTGGAATCTTGTCGGCGATTGGACCTTTGTCCATCGACATGTATTTGCCCGCTTTTAAAAATATCGCTGCGGTTTTGCAATGCTCCCAAGAGGAGATGGGCTATACGCTTTCCAGCTTCTTTTTCGGGATCTGTATAGGCCAATTGATGAGTGGCCCACTACTAGATCATTTCGGTCGTAAAAACGTATTGTATATCGGTTTATCCCTTTATGTGCTGAGCTCCATTGCCTGTGCCTTCGCAACTTCAGTAGAAATGTTAATTGTATTCCGTCTATTCCAAGCATTAGGCGGTAGTGTAGGAATGGTGGCGCCCAATGCAGTCATCCGTGAAACTTTCGAGGAAAAAGACCGCCCTAAGGTGATGTCGTTGATGATTTTAATACTAGGCGTGTCTCCTATTTTAGCCCCTTCGCTCGGTAGTCTTTTATTAACTATCGCCAGCTGGAAAGCCATCTTCTTAGTCCTAGCGGGCATCTTATTGCTGATTATTTTCTTAATAAAACTCTGGTTACCGGAGAAAACAAATCGAGAAAAAGGAGGCCCATTCCGTGTTTCCACGATTATAAAGGCCTATAGATCCCTTTTTAAAGAGAAGGAGTACTTAGTTTTTGCCTTCACAGGCGCCATTGGAGCCGGCAGTATCTTCACGTATGTGGGAGGAGCACCTTTGACATTTTTAACCTACTATGGGGTAGATGAGTCTAAATTTGGATTCATTTTTGCCATCGTTGCTTCGGGAATTATTTCCGCAAGTCAATTGAACCGGGTGGTTTTAAAGAAGTATTCGAGCTTACAAATCCTAAAAGTAACTCTGCCTACGCAGTTAACCTTAGGAATTATATTGTCTTTACTAGCGAAGCTAGATTTGCTTACAATGGAACTAAACATTGGGCTTTTATTCTTAATCATGGGTTGCCAAGGATTCAACTTCCCTAATGTGGCGACGCTGGCTTTGCGCCCCTTCCACCGCGGAGCAGGTACAGCGTCTGCGATGCTAGGATCTATTCAAATGGCCTGGGGTGCGGTTTGTGCCACTCTAGTGGGTTTACTATTTGATGGAACGCCTTTTACAATGGCCATTATCATCGTGGGATGTGCCCTTATTGCAAACACCATTTTATTCGGAATAGGTCGGAGATATATTGTGGCCTAGGGCTTTAAAAGCTCGAAATAAGTCACCACGAATTTATCCCCCTGTAGACTGCCTTGCACTTTGGCCTTACGCACGGCCATGCAAAAGCCTTTCTCCTCATGGGCATCCCCGTGATCATCCAGACCTGTGCCTTCTACCGCATAAGCTTTCCCTTCGTATTTCAAGGCAAGGAAACATTCCTTTCCTGGCATATCAAAATTACATGTCCCACAGGAAGTCTCTAAAACTAATACAGGTTTTGTGGGGTCTAACTTCCCGGCAGGTTTCGTTTGGGCTGAGGCTAAAAATGAGGCCAAAACAAAGAAGAAGACTAACTTTTTCATATCATTAATCCGTTTAAACTATTTATTTCTCCCCCACCAATTCGCTAAAATCGAGGCGGTAATATTTTGCATTGATCCAAAAATACCAGGAACTAACCCCATCGTGGCTATGTACCCCATTTTAGCGGCTATCCCAGAGGCTAAACCCGCATTTTGCAGTCCTACCTCAAAGGCAATTGTCCGGGAATCTTGTTCATTAATTCCCATCCATTTGCTAATCTTATAACCAAAAAAGTAGCCTAATAAATTATGCACTAACACAATTAAAATCAGCAACCATCCCATCTTCAGTAAGGTATTGTGCCCCGCTGAAACGGTCAAGGCAACAATAAAAATGATGGACGCCATCGACAAAATAGGCAATAATTCATCCAACCATTTCTGTCTCCCATAGCAATATTGATTATACACTAATCCAGCAATCACCGGGAAAATCACGATCTCCATAATGTGCCAAAACATATCCCAAAAGTCGATGGGAACTAGTTGATTCGCTAGTAACTTCATCAATAAGGGCGTGACTAAAGGGGCTAAAAGCGTCGAGATCGCAGTCACTGTCACGGAAAGGGCTAAATTTCCTTTAGAAATATAGGCCATCACATTCGAAGCAACTCCACTGGGCGAGCATCCCACTAAGATAATTCCCGCCGCTATTTCAGGTGGTAGATCCGTCGACATCGCGAGTGCCATACCGATTCCGGGCATGATTAAGTAATGACAAAAAATTCCGGCTAGAATAGGTTTAGGTGATTTCGCGATCTCCACAAAGCGCGTCAAATTCATATGAATCCCCATTCCGAACATGGTAATAATTAACAAGGGAGTGACCAATTTCTTTAAAGGGAATCCGTGATAAGCCACTAAATTTTCTGGATAATTAAGCGCATAAGTGGAGGCGGCAAATATGAACAGGGTATAAGAAAAACCCTTCAATATAGGATGGCCTTGAAAGCCCAAGGCGAGCAGCACAAAACTGGCCATCAAGCAAATGGCTGCTCCAGAAATTCCGGCAACGGTACAAACAATAGCGGCCATTCCTGTCAGGATTCCTAGACCTAAAAGAAGTTGAAAAATAGTCCTATTCATCTTTACATAAATTGGAAAATAAGTGGGAATAAAAAGCTAACAATGGCAGCCCAAATCGCATAGATCGGCAAATAGGAAGTGATTCCTTTTTCAACATCTTCTATGGTAGTTTGACCCTTTAAAAAACCCCATACATTTTTCGTAGCCAGCATTAAATGCACCATTATTAGGGCATTACTACCAAGAACGACTAAACGGTTAGGCGTGACACCGAATTCGACCAGGCGGTACCCTATCGCAGATAAAGCAATGCCATTATCGATGATCGCAACCAGCGCCAAAGCGAATAAAAAATACTGATGTACACGTGACGCATTTACTTTAGTCGCCTCCCCTAAAGAGAACAAAATCAAGGCCATCACGCCTATCAAGATTCCGTTAAATACCAATAAGAATTCCCGGTCATTATATGGATCCTTCCCGGTGAATATAACCGCCACTAAAAATAAGGCTAGGGTGATGGTAACGATAGGGGTAAAAATGCGCGCGATGACAGGAGAAATTTTACTGACTAGGCTGGCGTTTTGGCGGACTAAAAAGGTAGCCAAAAGCGGAACAGAGGGTAAGATAGAAAGCACCAAATAGCGGAAATAATAATCCTCGATATCGATGTCAATCAGCTTAAATAAATTAAGCGTTAAACCCGTAAACAATCCCCCCGCTAGTCCAATCACGGCAGTCATCACTATTAAATCCCCGTGATAGCGTAAAAAATCCATACGCTTATCAGAGTCCGATCCTGCAAAAACATACCCAATCACAAACCATAGTAAAATAGGAATATGCAAACAAGTCAATAGAAGGGTCGTACTTCCCTCGGGTAATAGATTAATGTAGACAATAGAGGCCCCTAAAATAGACAAAGGCCCGGCTAAATCACGTAAACCTAAACCCTGCTTGTACGCAAAATAAGCTCCGATCCCTGGCATCACAATAAAAGACATGTTCCGGGGAAAATACAGATCGTGAGATAGCAAAAGTAGATCAGGTAATTGCATAAAAAAAGCGACAATAGCAGCGATGATTGCGAGCAAAGTCCAATCCCCTTTTGAACCCCAGGAGGTAGTAGAAACAGCTAATCTTTGCTGCCAAATTTGTGCCGAAAGTTCAGATGAAATTTGTGGATAAACCGCTTGAAAAGCACGGTTAAATGCGCTCGGATTTGAGCGGTACAATTGTTCCAATAGCGCTGGCTCTGCGATGTGTTGGATGATTTGATTTTCCATTTTACGATTGTATCTGTTTAATGAGTTTTTCGAGGGAAGTAAGGTGTTCTAAAAAGGCCGCCCTTCCTTGAACGGTAATGGCATAAGTGGTGTTTGGTTTCTTGCCAATAAACTGCTTGCGCACTTCTACGAACCCTATTTTTTCTAATGCCGCCATATGGCTAGCCAAGTTTCCATCGCTGAGTTGTAAGATTTCTTTTATTTGGCCAAAATCAACCTGTTCTTGAACAACCAGCAGTGACATCATGCCTAGACGGACGCGACTTTCAAAAACCTTATTGAAATCAGCTAAATAACTAGACACGTTCGTAGTTAAAATAAATATATAGCCCAAAAATCAGGTTCAATACACCAAATCCAATCACCCAAATGACTAAGCCAAACGCAACAAATGCTGTAGCCAAAAGGCCCAATAGAATTTGCCCAATTCCTAAAATACGGACAGCATCTAATGTATAATGACTCCCATTGAAAAGGGCCAAACCATAAAATAATAGTGTTATGGGCGGGACTAACCCCGCTAATCCTAGCTGACTAATCAGTATAGAAAAAATTCCTCCAGCCACTAAAGGAATCGCCATATGGAATGCTAATCTTTTTGCTGCTGAATCCCATGCATCTTGTCCTTTCGCATGCGCATTTCTTGCGGCTAAATATATACCGAAACCAATAGAAGTAATTAATAAGAAGAAGAATGAAAGTTGCACTTCCCTAGCTGCGTCACCTTGAAGCATTCGATCAAATGCCTCCGCCTCGAAAAAACGAATGCCGGTGAATTGACTTACAAAGGCCACACAGATTATCGCTAGCAACCCTGCGACCATCGCAGATAAACCACTTATGGAACGGAATCGAGTCGCCCGATCCATTAAATTCCGCATTTCTTCAATCGCGGCTAGTTGTTCGTCGTGTTTTTTCATATTTAAAAGTACTTTGCAATACAAAGTTAATATAAAAATCCACTACAGCAAAATAATTACAAATGGTGCTGAATCAGTTCGGTAATTTCACTTTGTAAACGGTGCAAAATATTCCATTTCGCATAAGGCCGATAATAACACATACTTACCTCTCTACTCAATGATCCATCCTTAATATCCACTAAATGCTTTTTACGTTGTTCGTTTAATTGATTGATGTACAAAGACGGCAATAATGTCATCCCTTGAAAGGTGTCGACTAAATTTAAAAGCGTATCAAATGTATTAGACTCCACAGATAAATTAGGTGGAAGTGATTTTTGCTTTTTTAAGTCGCAAAGCTGAATGATTTGATCTCGAAGACAATGACCCTCCTGCAACAGAAAAATACGCTGCTGTGTTAAACCTAATTTACTTACTTGTTTTTCCCCACGAGGAAGATGACCATAAAGCCGTAAATCTTCTACATATAACAAGCTTGTCTCTAAATCGTTCGCAGCAATAGGGGTACTCAAAATGCCCACATCCAGCTTCCCTTCACGCAAATCCTTAATCAATTGATTCGTTGTTAGCTCTTGAATCTCTAAATGGAGCAGCGGATACTTTTCTACTAGAGGCCTCATGATTAAGGGCAAGATTGAACTCGCAATAGTAGGAATAATTCCCATTTTCACACGGCCCTCAATTTTCTGATTTATGGCTTTCGATGAAGATAATAGTGCATTTGCATGCGCCACCACTTGCTGGGCTTGAATCAGAATCTCTCGTCCATTTTCGGTCGTTGCAATGGGATTTGCTTTTCGGTCAAAAATCACAATGTCTAACTGCTCCTCCAACTTTTTCACCATCGCGCTTAAAGTTGCCTGCGTAACATGACAATAATCAGCTGCTTTTGAGAAGCTTTTAAATTGATCAACGGCTAGTATGTATTCTAATTGCTGTATATTCACGGTTATAGATTTTATCTATGCCAAATATAGAAAATTTCAGTTTTCTCTATCAATTATTTACCACTAATTTCACTCCACTAAAAATCAAGAATCATGAAAAAACTACTTATCCTTTGCGGCTTGTTAGCATCCACTGCTACCATTGCCCAAGACTACGCTAATCCACACGGTGGAGCTGCTGCTAATCCTCACGGAGCTAATCCGCATGCAGCAGGTGGCACTAATCCACACGCAGGAATCAATCCTCACACAGGCATGAAAGCCTCAGGAACCACGAATAAAGACTGGTGGCCTAATCAATTGAATGTAGGCATGCTTCGCCAAAACTCAGAGAAGTCAAACCCAATGGGCCCAGACTTCAATTACATCAAAGCATTTAAGAGTCTTGACTACTTTGCCTTGAAAAAAGACATCGCAGCGGTCTTGACTAAATCACAAGATTGGTGGCCAGCTGATTTCGGTAACTATGGTCCATTATTCATTCGTATGGCTTGGCACAGTGCAGGTACGTATCGTACAGGCGATGGCCGTGGCGGTTCTCGCGCGGGTCAGCAACGCTTCTCTCCATTGAATTCTTGGCCGGATAACACGAACCTAGATAAGGCGCGTCGTTTGTTATGGCCGATCAAGCAAAAATATGGTGATAAAATCTCTTGGGCAGACTTAATGGTCTTGACAGGAAACGTATCGCTAGAGCAAATGGGCTTTAAAACATTTGGTTTTGCAGGTGGTCGTACAGACGTATGGGAGCCAGAAGCGAACGTATATTGGGGATCTGAGAAGAAATGGTTAGATGATAAAAACCGTTATTCAGAGGGTCGCAAATTAGAGAATCCATTAGCAGCGGTTCAAATGGGCTTAATCTATGTGAACCCAGAAGGACCTAATGGTGTGCCAGATCCAGCAGCATCAGCAAAAGATATCCGTGAGACTTTTGGTCGTATGGGTATGAATGATGAAGAAACTGTGGCGTTAATCGCGGGTGGTCACACATTCGGTAAAACACACGGTGCAGGTCCTGCGACAAACGTAGGTGCAGATCCAGAATCAGCGAGCATTGAGAAGCAAGGAATGGGATGGGAGAGCACCTACAAATCAGGTAAAGGTAAAGATGCGATTACCTCTGGTTTAGAGGTTACTTGGACATCTACACCTACACAATGGGGTATCGGATACTTGCATTTATTGTTCAACAATGAGTGGTCTTTAGAGAAAAGCCCAGCAGGTGCGAATCAATGGATTGCGAAAAACAGCGCAAACATTATTCCAGATGCGTTTGACAAGAATACCTTCCACAAGCCTACCATGTTAACGACGGATATCGCTTTGCGCGTAGATCCAGCGTATGAGAAAATCTCTCGTAACTTCTTAGATAACCCAGAAGTATATGCGAAGGCTTTTGCCAAAGCTTGGTTCAAATTAACACACCGCGACATGGGTCCTAGCTCTACTTATTTAGGACCAGAGGTTCCGAAGGAGCAATTGGTTTGGCAAGATCCCATTCCTGCATTGAATCACGAAGTAATCAACGCAGCGGATATCGCAGCTTTAAAAGTGAAGTTATTGAACTCAGGTTTATCGATCAGCGAATTAGTTTCGACAGCTTGGGCTTCGGCTTCTACATACCGTCACTCAGATCGCCGTGGAGGTGCAAACGGAGCGCGTATTCGTTTGATGCCACAACGTAATTGGGAGGTAAATAATCCAAAGCAACTAGAGAAAGTATTAGCTGTATTAGAGAAAATTCAAAAAGAATTCAACGCTACAGCTGGTAAGAAAAAAGTATCAGTTGCTGACTTAATCGTCCTAGGTGGTTCTGCAGCGGTAGAAAAAGCAGCGGCAAATGCTGGTGTTAAGACTACTGTATCCTTTATCCCAGGTCGTATGGATGCAACACAAGAGCAGACAGACGTAGCTTCAGTAGGCTTATTAGAGCCAATGGCGGATGGTTTCCGTAACTACTTGAAAACACAATACACCTTATCGACAGAAGAATTGTTCGTAGATAAAGCGCAATTATTAACCTTGACAGCACCAGAAATGACGGTATTAACAGGTGGTATGCGTGCCTTGAATACGAACTACAATGGTTCGAAGCACGGTATTTTCACTACGAAGAAAGATGCGTTGACTAATGACTTCTTTGTGAACTTATTAGAGATGGGAACGACTTGGAAGCCAGTGAACGCAACGAAAGAAGAGTTCGCAGGAACGGATTCAAAGACAGGGGCTGCGGTTGCGACTGCGACACGTGCTGACTTGATCTTTGGTTCGAACTCAGAGCTTCGTGCACTTGCTGAAGTCTATGCAACGAAAGATTCGCAAACAAAATTTGTAAAGGATTTCGTAGCGGCTTGGACAAAGGTGATGAACCTTGACCGCTTTGATGTAACTTTTAAATAGTCATCAGGTTTTAATTAATAAAAAAGCCGGTCCTGAATGGGACCGGCTTTTTTTATTACTTCAATTTCATATTCACTGGATCCCATTGAATGATCTTCTTCTGGAAGTAACTTTCATTACAAGCTAAGGCTGGTGCCGCAGCTCTAAAGCCAAAAGTAGCATCTTCCACCACCGAAGTGCCGTTGCGAATCGCATCAAAGAAGTTTGTAAAGTGATCTACGTGCTCGTTGTATCCTGGAGGAGCTTTAAACACAACGTCCTCTTTAATTGGGCGAGCGCGTTGAGCTTCTGTCCATTTCGCATTGTATTCGCGGGTCATTTCATCTTGCATACTTTTAGGAAGGGTAAAGACCGAGTCATATCCGCCAAAGCCCGGAGCTTCTGGCATAATGCTGTGCTTCACTGAGATCGTATTTCCTTTCACATCCATCACCCCTTCTGAGCCGATCAAACGAATCACTTCTTGCCCACCTGTTCCACTAACAAAATTCACTTGGAGTGTTAATTGGAAAGCAGGATGCTCCGCCGTATTACCGTATTGCATCACACCAGACATAACATCTGGTAAGTTACGGCCATCATTCCAATGACTGAATTGACCTGTCGAGAAGATCGTTTCTGGACCTTTCGAATTTGTCATAAAGTGCGTTCCTGACAGCAAGTGGATGAATAGATCGCCTGCTACACCAGTTCCTACTTCTTTAAAGGCACGCCACCAAAAGAATTTCTTCGCGTCGAATTCCATTTTTGCGGTTGCCTCAATGAAACGATTCCAATCGCAAGTCGAAGCATCTGCATCTTTAGGGATGGTATACTGCCAAGCGCCGATGGAGCTTTGGCGATCATAGACCGCATTCACCATGTTTAGCTTTCCGATCTCTCCCGCCGCTAACATATCTTTTGCTTTCGCTAAGCCGATGCTGCTCACGCGTTGAGATCCTACTTGTAATACTTTGCCGTATTTCTTTTGGGCTGCTATGACCTTAGGACCCTCGTCTATTTTATAGACCATCGGTTTTTCGATGTAGACGTGTTTACCTTTTGCCAAAGCATCGATGGTAATCCGGGCGTGCCACACATCGTGTGTTGCGATGATCACCGCGTCGATGTCCGAACGGTCTAATAATTCCTTGTAATTACGCGTCGTATATAAATCCTTACCGTATAATTCCTTGGCGTTTTCGATACGCCCCGTATATAAATCGCAAATTCCTGCTAATTCGACGCCCGGCACTTTCAGCGCTGAGGCCAAGTCAAAGTGACCCTGTACCCCAAAACCAATCACTCCTAAGCGAATTTTTTCGCCCACTGAGATGCGTTTTTCATACGTTAAAATGCGTTCCTCTGCTTTTTGTTGAGCGCCTAAAGAGGCGAATGGCGAAGAGGCTGCCACGAGGCTAGTGGCCCCAATTTGTTGTAAGAACTTCCGTCTGGAAGCTTGACTATCTTTGTTCATATTTATCTAGGTTTTTTGTGAATTTACTTCCTTTTTACAAATCTTCCAAGGCATACCGCACATAGGCAAATTTCTTGCCATCTGGACTCCAGGAGGGTACATTAATCGTTCCTTGACCCCCATAAAATGCCTCCGTCAAATCCTTAACTTCCCTCGTTTTTAAATTCAATAGGCGCAATTTGACTTGATGGCCAAAAGGGTGGGACTGCTTTTGGTCCTCCATATAGCTAATAATCGTCGCCACTTGATTATTAGGAGCGATATGTGCAAACCAGTTAGAATGGGCGTCGAAAGTCATCTGCTCTGGCTCAGATCCATCCGGTTTCATCCGCCAAATCTGCATCATCCCAGATCGGTACGAATTGATGTAAATGTATTTCCCATCTGGAGAATATTCCGGACCATCGTCTAATCCTTCCGTCGTAGTCAACCGAATTTCTTCGCCACCATTCGAGGACATGGCGTAAACGTCGTAGTTGCCATTTCTCACCGCACAATACACCATGGTTTTGCCATCAGGTGAAATACCATGCCAGTAGGAAGGGGTTAAAGGAGTCAGCTGAACCGGCTCTCCGCCTTCAGCTCCTACTTTGTAAATGAAGGAAGATCCTCCTTTAATTTCAGGTTTACCACTCGAAATAAATAAGGTTTTCCCATCAAAAGAATAGCCGTGATCGTTGTTCGCCTTCCTGACAGAACCCGTCGGTAACTCCCCTAATTTTTCACCTTTAGGAGAGATTTTTTCAAGTTTACCGTAGGAGTTGATGAGTAGAAACTTGCCGTCAGTAGACCAGTTAGGTGCCTCGAAATGCCGCTTCTCGGTGAGAATTAATTTCGATTTTTCAGAGGCCAAATCATACACATACAGAGAAGAAATCACTTTCTTTCCAGCAGGTATCTGCGCAGAAAGGGATAGGCTGAATCCCAGCAAAAGGATCGCTATTTTTTTCATGTTACATCGGTTTAGAAACATAAGTTAGAAAAATAGTTAGCTATTCATATCCTGACCGAAATGAATGATGTTTCCGCTATTGTCTAGGATACTGAATTGGCGCATGCCCCAGGCCTTCGTTTCAAGCTTTCCATTCGGATGCACAATTCCGAGCACCTCGCATTCTTTGTATAATGCGTCAATCTCATCCACGTAGACGTAACATCCCGTATTTTTAGGGATACTTTCATCATCGCAGCACCATAAATGAATGTTGATTTCATCCCGAGAGAACATCAAATAGCCATCCCATTTGGCATTACTTTCAAAGCCTAGATTTTGATAAAAAGCGACCGTTTCATTGCGATCTAAATAGGCTAGAATGGGGGTAGCTTTTAATAAAGGCATAGGTTATATTTTCAACTAATTTACAGTAGATTTGTTCCTAATCAAAAATCAACATGGAAATCGTCTTCTTAGGTTTTGCCTGGATAATGTATTTTTTTATCCATAGTTTTCTAGCCTCTAATGCGGTAAAATTAACCGTTGAAAAAGGATTTTCTGCCCTATTTTCTTACTATAGAATCGTTTATAATTTTATTGCCATCGCAGGTTTAATTCCCCTTTTGTACCTAAGCGTTTTCCTTCCAGATCCTTATTTACTATCGCTTATTTGGCTAAGCCCAATTGGATACGTTTTAATTACCGCCGGGCTAGTTCTGTTGTATCTTGCATTCAAAGCTTTTGACGGAGCAGAATTCTTAGGAATTAAACAGGAAAAGAAGCCCGAATTAGTGCTTTCTGGGATGTATAAATACGTTAGGCACCCACTCTATTTTGCTACTATTATCTTAATCCTGGGCCTATTTTTGCTGGTACCGACCCAAAAAATGTTGCTTGTTCTACTGATTTCGTATAGCTATATCCTAATTGGATCCCGTTTAGAGGAACGGAAACTAGTAGCGATTTTTGGTAAAGAATACCAAGCATATCAAAAGAAGGTTAAGGGGCTTATTCCTTATTTGTATTAAGATTTGCCTTCAGCTTATCGTATTCTTGCTGTTCTAATGAATCGGCGACAATAACATAGGCTTTCAGGTATTGAATTGCCAATCCTATACCCCAGCCCAACATAGGCCAGATAGGCCATGGTATGCGATTAATATCTCTATCATGTGAGGTTAAAAACCAAATAACCCACAGAAAAGGGATGACGATAGAATAAGAGCCAAGGCTCCTTTTGAATTTGGCACGGCTTCTCGCAATCGCCCACAATTGTTGATCTGTACTTTCCATGATATTTCGTTTTTCGGTTTCATCATCCGGAGCATACAGCAAGGTCAAATTCACACCAAGTACTTCGCTAATCGCATTCATCGAATACAAACTTGGTTTGCCCTCGTTGCGTTCCATGCGTTGAACAGTCCGCAAAGCGACGCCACTTTTTTCCGATAATTCGATTTGAGTGAATCCTTTTGTGGTACGGATTTCCTTTAATTGTTCTCCAAAATTCATGGGGCAAATTTGAGGGTTAAATTGGTCTTAACAAACGCCTTTTCTATGACTTCTTTGCGTCATCGCTTGAAATTCTCTATGGCTCTATGCGATCCATCGCAACTAGGTTTTCGCTTCGTTAGGCCACAAATGCAATCCGTTATTCCAATCCCTTTTAAGATGTATTTCTCGTTTTTCTCAATGCGCAAGGTCCGCGTTTCAGATTGTTTACCATCTGAAAAAAAGCGAAGATAGGCGCGCTGGCGGCCCGGGGTGAGTTTGTCGAAGGCCGTTTTTAACGCGGGCTTTTTGCTAAAAACAGCTTTTAACTCTTCTGGATGAGGGATTTCTGCGGGCTTCTCCATTTTCAATCCCAGTTTCTCTACCTCGATAGCTTCTAGGATGTAGGCTTTGATGAGGTCTTCTTTGGCCAAAATCTGTTCCACCGAACTGAACTTCATCCAGCGACCTAATTGCGTATGCTCTCCGGGTTTTATAAGTAGCCCATCTTCATTTTGCAACAAGGCTCCGTTGAAAAAATTCAAGGCACAATGGTCTTTAAGGCTGGAAATGGCAATGAGGTTTTTCGAACCAACCATATATACCGGCGTCTTCCACTTATAGGTTTCTACCATCAAACAGTCGAGTAAAATGCGGCGCAAAAAGGCCATTTCTGCAGACCACTTGTCGGCACTTTGTATGAATTCGTCTACATTCGGGTCTTTCATATGATTAGAATTGGTTGCAGAATTGCTTTACCATACAAAGAAAGAAAAATCCTATGAAATCTCGTGTGCTTCTTGCCTTGCTTTTTGCCTCTGGCTCCTTATTCGCTCAAACACAACCCGTTATTGTCGCGATGAAAACCCCTACCCTACGCGTAGGAAAATTATCCTTTAAAGATCTCAATAAGAACAATAAACTGGATAAATACGAAGATTGGCGCTTACCGGTGGACGCGCGGATAAAAGATCTAGTTTCCCAAATGACTTTAGAAGAAAAACTCGGCTTCATGCTCATCAGTACGACGCGCATGGGTGGGGATCAAGTGTTTGCAAATGGAGTTCAGGGTGGCGGACCAAGACCCACGATTACGGAAGGATTTAATGAAGAAGATTTAGTCCAAACGACAAATATGTTTACCCGCAAGCCTTTAGGTGCACCTAATATGTCTGCAGCGGGAACCACAAAAGGCGTAAAGCAATATCACTTGCGCCATTTCATTTTACGGGCCAATGCGTCGCCTGAAATTATGGCCAAATGGTCGAATAACTTACAAGAGCTTTGTGAATCAACGCGTTTAGGAATCCCGGCAATCGTCGCTTCAAATCCGCGTAATCACGTAACAACAGATGCGTCTGTGGGACTTAGTGTGGGCCTTACCGCCTTTTCTAAGTGGCCAGGAGAATTAGGTTTAGCAGCGATGCGCGACTTTACATTAACACGCAAGTTTGCCGAAACGGCTTCAGCAGAATGGCGTGCCGTAGGTCTTCGTAAAGGCTATATGTATATGGCCGATTTAGCGACTGAACCACGCTGGGGTCGGGTGGAAGGAACGTTTGGGGAGGATGCGGATTTAGCTTCGAAGATGATTACTGAGATCGTCTTAGGTTTCCAAGGAAATAAACTTTCTAACACCTCTGTGGCGATGACTACCAAACACTTCCCAGGAGGTGGCCCTCAAGTGGATGGACAAGATTCACACTTCGATTGGGGTAAGTTTGCGCATTACCCTGGGGGTATGTTTGACTTCCATGTAAAGCCATTCAAGGCGGCCATCGCGGCAGGAACTTCCGCGATTATGCCCTACTATTCTGCTCCTAAAGGAAAGGAATTCGAGGAGGTGGGATTCTCGTATAACAAGGCGATGATCGGTGATTTATTACAAGGCAAGTTAGGCTTCCACGGGATCATTAACTCCGATACTGGCCCTATCGAAATGATGCCTTGGGGTGTGGAAAACATCAGCATTCCAGAGCGCTATAAAAAAGCCTTGAATGCTGGAGTGGATATCTTCTCTGGTGCGGCGGATCCTACGACTTTGATCGAAGTGGTAAAGACTGGATTGGTTTCAGAAGAGCGCATCAACCAATCGGTGGCGAAATTATTGAAGGAGAAATTCGACTTAGGTCTTTTCGAGAATCCATATGTGAATGTGGAGGAAGCGGTGAAGACAGTGGGTAATAAGGAGGCAGTGGCGGCAGCCGATTTAGCCTTACGCAAATCGATCGTTTTATTGCGCAACGACGATAAGCGTTTACCTCTAGCGAAGAAAACGAAAGTATATTTCGAGACATATTTCCAATCAGGTCGCAACGCTGGAGGAGAAGCGATTAAGGTTTCGAAACCAAATTATCCTGGTTTAGAATTCGTATCCACGAAGGAAGAGGCAGATGTCGTTTTATTGTGGCTAGTTCCTACTTCAGGGGGCTTATTCAGCTCGCAGGGTTCAAAAATCGACTTAAATCTGTCTAAGAATCGCATCGATGTGAATCACGTGAATGAGGTATTGAATGCCAAACCGACGATCCTAGCCATCAACTACACGAATCCATGGGTGATTGAAGAGATTGATAAGGGAAAGGCAACCTCTATCATAGCGACCTTTGGAACTACCCAAGAAGCACTACTTGACATCGTGACGGGTGCTTATAAACCGACGGGGAAAATGCCATTTACGACTCCTGTGAATCAGGCGGCGGTAGAGGCAAATAAATCAGATGTTCCGGGCTATATGGAAGGTCCGGGTTATGGTTTGTTTGCGTTTGGGCATGGATTGAGTTATTAGAAGAAGGGGGCAGAAATGCCCCTTTTTTTATATATTTGAGTTAGAAAATTAGCCCCTATGAACCCACACTTCCCCGCCTTCAAGCGCATCATCACAAACCCTGTATTATTCAAGTTTTTTGTTTTCCAAAAATTGTCATCCGCCTTTTGGGCAGGGTTATCCATCAAGCATTTTGATGAAAAATCCTGCGGCGTTCGGGTGAAACTTTCCTGGTTTAATCAGAATCCATTTCGTTCCATGTATTTCGCCGTAGAGGCGATGGCGGCGGAGATGAGTTGTGGGATGCTGGCTTTTGGGCAGGTATATAAGCGACAGCCAGCGGTGAGTATGCTAGTAGAAAAGCTCGAGGCGAAGTTCGTTAAGAAGGCGACTGGAGTGATTATTTTTACCTGCGATGATGGCGAGGCTTTAGAAGAAACGGTGAATGAGGCCATCAAAAATCCTGCGGGTTCAAAACTGCAAGTGACCTCCATCGGAAGAAATCAAGCAGGTGAAATAGTAGCTGAGTTTATCTTTACCTGGACATTCAAAGCAAAGAATTTATAGGTTGTATTTCAATCCAACCGTTCCGATCACTTGACCATCTGTTAAGGTATAATTGCCAAAGGCTTTGGCCTGGAAATGTGCATTAATATCATAAGTAATCGTCTCCGCTACGCCCGTTAAATCCCCTACTGTTAAGTAATATCCTTGCGTTAGAAATCCCCAGTTTTTATGGCGGTAATTCGTATTTCCAGAGAGAAGAGTCACTTTAAAGTCCGTATTTCGCGCATTTCCATTCAAGATAAATGACCCTAGGGTCAATTTTTCAGAAACAGGGTAGGACATCGTCAGCTCGCGTCCGAAAAAACTAGTCACCTCATATTCTTCCGTCATTTGAAAAGCAGGAATATGAATTCCGGCAGTAGCTTTAAATTTTTTATCAATGAATCGATAACGCGTAAATAAGGCAACCGCGGTAGGTGTCATGCTCTTCATACGCATCATATACATCATGGAACCCGTTAAGCGTCTTTTGGGATTAGTCCCCGCATTAATGATGATATTAGGTTCTTTCGAGGTAAAAGCAGGGATGAAAGAGAAGCCTCCGGTGCTCATTTCGATACTTCCTGTTTGGGCATTGATTGTGAACGCAGCTAAAAAAAAGCACAAGGCTAACAATTGTTTCATTCTGATACATTAAGTTTTAAAACGGTGCAAAGGTACGCTTTTTCTTTCTGAAAACATCCTATAGGGTTTTTCAGTTAGTATTTGATGACCAAAACTCCTGTCAACATCGTCTGGTTCAAACGTGATCTCCGCTTTACGGACCACGAGCCTTTGTACCGGGCTTTGGATTCTGATATACCGGTGTTATTGGTTTATTTCTTCGAGCCATCCCTGATCGCTTTTCCTGATAGCGACGTCAGACATTGGCGATTTATTCACGAATCTTTAGTCGAGATGCAGGGGCGATTAGAGGACCGAAACGGGGTTCTATACCTCTTTCATTCCGAGGTATTGCCCGTCTTTCAGACGCTATCAGAGCAATATGAAATTCGCCAAATTTTCTCCCATCAAGAGATTGGAAATGATTTGAGTTTTCAAAGGGACAAAGCAGTATCGGCTTTTTGCTTGAGTGCAGGAATTACCTGGAACGAGACGCCCACCGGCGGTGTGATTCGTCGCTTGAAATCGCGAAAAACGTGGCAACAACGCTGGGAAGAGACGATGCGGCACGAGCCCTATTTTGTTCGAGAGGATAACTGGAATTTGCTGCGTTTACCATCTGAATTTTACACCGCTTTTAAAGGGCCTGAACTTCCCCTTGAGTTTAAAACCCGGAATCCTGTCTTCCAAGAAGGTGGCGAATATTGGGGCTGGAAATACCTGAAAAGTTTCATTGAATCGCGTCACAAAGACTACAGCTTTTCCATCAGTAAACCGGAGGCAAGTAGACGAGGTTGTAGTCGGATTTCTCCTTATTTAGCCTACGGAAATATCAGCATGCGGATGGCTCATACGTTCACCATGCAGCATTACAAGACCGCTACAAATAAAAGAGCACTTGCAAATTTCACTTCCCGGTTACATTGGCAAGGGCATTTTATGCAGAAGTTTGAGGACGAATCGCGGATGGAATTTGAACCTGTGAATAAGGCGTATAAAGCGCTCGAGAAAGACCGCGATGAGTTCTTGATTCAGGCTTGGCAAAACGGTCAAACCGGGGTTCCTCTCATCGATGCGTGTATGCGCTGCGTGGTCGCGACAGGTTATTTAAACTTCCGCATGCGGGCAATGGTCGTATCGTTTTTTGTGTTTAATCTGTGGCAGGATTGGCGGGATTTAGCGCATTTTCTAGCACGGCAATTTCTAGATTACGAACCAGGCATTCACTACCCGCAAATCCAAATGCAAGCGGGTGTAACTGGCATTAATACCATCCGCATTTATAACCCGATTAAGAATTCCTATGCCCACGATCCGGACGGAATTTTCATTAAAAAATGGGTGCCTGAATTAGCGTCAATCCCGTCTACCTTGATTCATGAACCTTGGAAATTAAGTGAGATGGAACAGACTTTGTACGGGGTCAAAATAGGGGTGGATTATCCCGCTCCAGTCGTGGATTTAAGTGCGTCTAGGAAGACGGCGTCGGACCAGGTTTGGGCGATGCGAAAAACTCGTTCAGCTAGAAAAGAGAGTAGCCGCATCCTCCAAAAACACGTGAATAAATGAGCGCATTTCTGATCTTTCCTCACCAATTGTTTGAAGAGACACTCGCACAGGAAGCGGATGTATTTTACCTCGTCGAATCTAATTTGTTCTTCAAACAATACGCCTTTCACAAGCAGAAAATACTCTTCCATCGGGCGAGCATGCGCGCCTTCGCGGATCGCCTTCGCGCCGCTGGAAAAACGGTGGAATACATCGATGCGCAAGATACTCGTGCTTCGGAAGTTGCGCTCGTTTCTTCCATCGAAGGCGCGATAAGCTTGTTCGATCCGAATGATTACTTGCTAGAACGCCGTCTTAGACGCGCAGTTGAAATTCACTTGCTAGCAAGCCCGAATTTCCTCAATACTGACACCGCACTGCTCGGAACTCGCAAGCCCTATTTTCAGACAGCTTTCTATACCCAGCAGCGAAAAGACCGCGGAATTCTACTCGAAGGAGACGGGAAGCCGATGGGCCGTCAATGGACTTTTGATGCAGAGAACCGCAAGAAAATTCCGAAGAATACATTCATCCCGGCACCCTTTCCAGAGACTGTTCCAAACGAGTATATCCTGGAGGCCATTGAGTATGTTTCAGCACATTTCATGGATAATCCCGGTTCTTTAGAGCGTCCTTTTTCGGGAGCTCATTACCCGGTGACGCATGCTGAGGCGCAGGCCGCCCTTGACCAATTTATTCGAGAACGGATTCCCCTTTTTGGGGATTATGAAGATGCGATCAAAGCGCAGGAAAAGACTTTATTTCACAGTATATTGAGTCCGATGATTAATGTAGGATTATTGAATCCGGCACAGGTAATCGAACGCGTTGCCGCCTCCGCTGCCCCCTTAAATAGCATGGAGGGATTCATTCGACAGGTCGTAGGTTGGCGGGAATTTGTCCAATTACTATATCGCAAAATTGGGGTGCAACAGCGCACCATGAATTATTGGGGATTTACCAAAGAGATGCCCGTGGCATTTTATACCGGAACGACGGGTGTGGAACCGATCGACCAAACGATTCGAAAACTCTTAAAAACGGGCTATAACCACCACATCGAACGCCTGATGGTGCTAGGAAATTTTATGTTATTGTGCGAAATCAAACCCGATGCGGTCTATCGCTGGTTCATGGAAATGTACATCGATGCATACGATTGGGTGATGGTGCCTAATATTTATGGGATGTCACAATTCAGCGACGGAGGTTTAATGACTACGAAACCCTATATCTGCGGTTCTAATTATATCCTGAAAATGAGTGATTATCCGAAAGGCGAATGGCAGGAGATTTGGGATGGCTTGTTTTGGCGATTCTTAGATAAACAACGCGAAACGTTCCGCAAAAATCCGCGATGGGCCATGTTGATCAGTACCTGGGATAAGATGCCTTTGGAAAAAAGAGAAGCCCACCTGGCGCGCGCGGAAACTTTCTTAGCTCAGTTGTCTGCTTAATTTATTCCAAAACGAAAAGAAGCTATTGAACTCCCCTTGCAAGCCAGGTGCTAAACTTGGGTGCACTTCACGAATGCCCTGAAAATGAACATTGATGGGATGATCACGGAAAATCCCTTTTAAATTAAGGTCTGCATATTCCCCATAATAGACTTGAATTCCCGGTATGTTTTCAGCCAGCGATAGGATGAACTCGATCGTCTTAGGGGCCATCGGATGCTTCGCAAAATGACTCGCTTCTAAGACCAAAATTCGGTTACCTTCTTCCCCTTCGTGGAACGTAGGGTCAAGCGTGTAATGGGTGTAAATGAAGGTGGGAATATCCGACTGAATCACTAGCGGCTGCGTTGTAGGCGGGGTAAACGGAAGTGAAGCTTCGACCGATCTACACAGATGATCGGGGGCAGGTTGCGAAGGCAAATCCTCGTAATCCAAATCCAAGAAAGTGCCTCTCTGCTGACTACCGGTATAGCGATTGATATTCTCCTGATTCGCGTAATACAACTTGTTACTGAACGTCCCGGCGCACCACTGCCAACTCAGCGCATTACTTGCTAAATCACCATCGAGCAAATGATAATACAGCCATTTAGCAGGTTCTAACCAGTGGTATTTAGCCACGTTACAAATCGTCGACGCGAGGTACATTCGGAGGTGATTATGCAGGTATCCAGTTGCGGGGAAAATGCTTAATG
>JBILCC010000231.1:0-2544 GCA_044353355.1 Aquirufa sp. | reverse complement strand
ATTACGGTTAAAGAAAGCAACCAGACCTTGAATGAAGTAGTGGTGAAGGGCCAAAAAGCCTCCATGGAACTCAACCTCGATAAGCGGATCTTTAATGTAGGGACTGATTTAGCGAATAAGGGAGCAACTGCTTCCGAGATTTTGGGAAACTTACCATCGATACAAGTGGACCCAGAAGGAGCGATTAAACTGCGTGGGAGTGATAATGTGCGTATTTTGATCGATGGAAAACCCTCAACACTAGCAGGTATCAATGGTTCATCAGGCTTACAATCCTTGCAAGGAAATCTTATTGATAAAGTGGAAATTATCACCAATCCATCAGCCCGATACGAGGCAGAGGGTATGGCTGGAATCATCAATATCGTGTTGAAAAAGAACCAAAACCAAGGTTTCAATGGAGCGATTGAAACCACGTCTGGTTATCCGGAAAATTTTGGAGGAACAGCGATCGTCAATTACCGAAAAAACAAACTCAATTTCTTTGTCAATTATGGTGTTTTCTACCGTAGAACGCCCGGAAGAAACCGAATTTATCAAGAAGTTTATACTGGAAAACAAACGAATTATTTAAATCAGAATTCATCTAATAACGTGACGGGTTTAGTAAATAACGTTAGAGGTGGGGCTGATTATTTCTTCAACGATAAAACCATATTAACGGCCTCCTATATCTACAGACGTACTGATGTAAGACGTATCACAGACTTTTTTTACTTAGATTACCGCGAAAACTTGTCTAAACTTTATAGTGATACCTATCGCCAGCAAGATGAGAAAGAAGCGGAACCGAATGGAGAATATGCCTTAACTTTCAAAAAAAGCTTTAAAAAGAAAGGGCAAGAATTTACGGCTGATTTACGCTACTTAGATTATTGGGAGCGATCAGATCAATTGTATACACAGATAGGAAAGAAGCCAGATGGATCACCTTTTAATGAACTTTCTAAAGTGCAAAATGCTTTAAATGATGAATTTGAGCGCCAATGGATACTTCAGGCAGATTATGTAAATCCCATCGGTAAGGACGCAAAACTGGAAATGGGTCTTCGCACCAGCTTTAGAAATATGATCAATGATTATATCGTAACCGAACAGCAGCCATCGGGTATTTTTACGGTTGTTCCAGGCTTAGAAAATATATTTAATTACCAAGAAAATATTTCAGCAGCCTATCTGATCTTTGGAAGTAAATTAAACAAATTCTCCTACCAATTCGGATTAAGAGCGGAAACGACAGATATCCAAACAGAATTAGAAAAAACAAAGGAGAAGAACCCTAGAAACTATGCTAATTTATTTCCTAGTGCTCATTTTACGTATACATTTACGCCGGACAATTCATTTCAGTTAAGCTATTCAAGACGGGTTAGAAGGCCTACTTATGGTGATTTAACTCCATTCGTTACTTTCTCCGATAACCGAAACTTCTTCTCTGGAAATCCAAATCTAAATCCCGAATTCACGAATTCATTTGATTTAGGGCACTTAAAGTACTTCGACCAAGGTAGCATCAGCACCTCTTTATATTATCGCCAGACATTTGACAAAATCGAACGATTCAGAACAGTAGATAGCTTAGGTTTCGCCAGAACCTTGCCTGCTAACTTGTCCAATCAAAAATCGATGGGATTAGAAATGGCTAGCTCTTGGAATTTTTCCCAAGCCTACAAAGCAGACCTTAGTATTAATGCATTCAGAGCCATTGCTGATGCATCTAATATTAATGCAGCTTTTAAAAGTGATACCTATTCTTGGTTTGCTAGACACAGCTCTCGAATTAAGATAGGGCTTACAGATATGCAAATAAGAGCAAATTACGAGGCTCCACAACAAACTCCACAAGGAACGCGGGGATACATTGCCTGGATGGACATATCCGCCTCTAAAGATATTTTGAAAGGAAATGGAACACTTACTTTAAGTATTTTAGATATATTTAACTCCCGAATTAATCGATATGAATCTCGTTTTGTAGATTCAAAAGATGGCTCCGGTTTTTATACCCGAGGAGAATCTCAAGGCCGATTAACTTCCGTGAATTTAACTTTTAATTACCGATTTAAAACGACTAAACAAGCTGCGAAACAACGCCGTAGTTTAATGGACGAAGAAAATTAACAACACCAATGAAAAGACTCCTCTTACTTTCTTGCACCGCAATAACTCTTTTTTCATGTAGTAAACAAGGAAAAGACGATACATTTAAGATTATCTATGAAGATCAAAGTAAAGTAGTAGATAATGCTAAAGCCATAAAAGAGAAGCAACCTATTAAAATCATCCCTGGTCTAAAAATTCAGCTATGGGCATCAGATTCACTTTTACAGGATCCTGTGGCAATTGCAGTAGATGATAAAGGTTCTATTTTTGTTAATAGCACGAATCGAAATAAGGGTTCTGAATTTGATATTCGGGGACATCGGGATTGGATGACAGAATCAATCGGTTTTCAAACAGTGGAGGATAGAAGAGCCTTTTTGCGTCGAACCTTTGCCCCAGAAAATTCGGCTAAAAATACTTGGTTAGCCGATATGAATGGGG
>JBILCC010000012.1:0-26013 GCA_044353355.1 Aquirufa sp. | reverse complement strand
CGAGAATCTCCTTTTAAACGCAATTGAATAGGATATTCATCTTTCGCATCACGGAATTTTGAAATCTCAGAGCCGAATAAACCTGTACGCACCGCCATCGCCACCTGTGCAGATGAAATGCCCTCGCGAGATGCTTTCTCACGGTTCACGTCGATGATGATTTCAGGCTTATTCGTTACTAAGTCTGACTTTAATTCTTGGATACCTTGAATGCCCGATTTGATAATTGCCGCGCGTACTTTCTTCTCTAAATCTTGTAAAACGACAAAGTCATCACCAGCTATTTCGATCGAAATTGGCTTACCTGTTGGCGGGCCATTGTTCTCGCGTTCGATGGCAAGCTCGACACCGGCTAAAGGGTTTTTGGCAAAATCTGCTTGAATTTTACTCAGCACCTCACCCGTCTTTATGCCTCCGCGTAATTGCAATTTCTCGAAAGCAATTGTCACCTTACTCTTGTGAGGAGTAGGCCCACGGTCAGGTTGCATCGGATCCCCCGCGTTCTTTCCTACGTTCGAAATAACCGAGTTGACAATTTTGCTATAGCCCTCTTTATTCAAGAAAGCGAACACACGTTTCTCGATCACTTTGGAAACGGAGTCTGTTACGACCGCATCGGTTCCGATCGGATTTTTGGCATAAATATAAATGTAATCCGGATCACCTGAAGGGAAGAAAACCACCTTTGGCTTCACCACACCCATTAGAGCGATTGTTACTATCAGTAAAACGAATGCAGAAATAGTCGCATAAATCGGACGTTTGCCCATCAAAACCCACGAGATTAACTTGCGGTAATTGGTTTTGAAATTAGGTAAAGTCTTCTCTTGGAATGGCACAATCCATTTCGGTGTGATCACAAAATGATTGAACACGTATAGAATGATGCAAAGCACAAAGAAGTTTCCAAAGCCAAAGTGACCCAAGCCGAAGCCCATCACATAACCGAATACCGCCAAACTCAATAAGATAAACACCGTACGACGGATATCCGAGAATTTCGGGTTTTTCACATCGTTCACCTCTTCATCGTGTCGTTTCATAAACGTAATCGCGAACACTGGGTTCATGACATAAGCCACAAATAGCGACGCAAAAAGCGTAATGATTAACGTGATAGGCAGGTATTTCATAAACTCGCCCACGATACCTGGCCAGAAAAGCAAAGGCAAGAAAGGAGAAATGGTCGTTAACGTACCCGATAATACCGGAATAAATACTTCTGAGGCCGCTAATTTAACCGACTCCGTAATGGTCAATTTTTTGAAGTTATTGAACAAACGGTGCGCATTCTCGATCACCACAATCGCATCATCTACCACAATACCTAAGCCTAAAAGGAATCCAAAAAGAACGATGGTATTTAAGCTGAAGTCTAAAGACGGCATGAACAAGAAGGTCAATAAAGCCGACAAAGGCACCGATAATCCGACGAATACCGCATCTCTAACGCCCATGAAGAACATCAATACGATGACCACGAAAAGAAAACCTAGAATAACGGTATTAATTAAATCTGCTAAATCGCCACGCGTACGCTCCGATTGATCCGCCGTGGTAGTTACGGTTAATCCTTCTGGGAAACGATTTTCTTTGTATTCTTCAATCGTCTTTTCGATGCGGTCTGCTGCCTCGATTAGGTTAGCTCCTCCACGCTTAATGACGTTCAAGGTAATAACGGACTTGTTATTCAAACGGGCAAAGTCTTGCTTCTCTTCATAGCTATCAATCACCTCAGCCACATCCTTTAAACGGACACGAGCACCTGTAGAAGAACCGATCATCAGATTGCCTAATTGTTCCACAGCTTTGAATTCACCAGTTACACGAAGGGAACGACGAACGCCATCTACGGCTAAATCACCACCCGAAATGTTCACGTTCTCACCTTGAACTGCTGATTGAATATCATAGAAAGTCAAACCATAACTCTGCATCTTGTACAAGTCTAGGTTGATTTGAATCTCTCTTTTCAATGCACCGATGATGTCTACGCGGTTAATTTCCGGCATGCCCTCGATCTCATCCTGCAAGTCCTCCGCATATTTCTTCAACTTGTCGAGTGGATAATCTCCCGCGATGTTGATGTTCATAATAGGAAACTCGGAGAAGTTGACCTCAGCCACAGAAGGCTCACGTGTCAAGTCTTTTGGTAAATCCGCGATCGCTTTATCCACCGCATCTTGCGTCCGTTGCTTGGCAATGGGGACGGTGACATCGGTGTTGAATTCAACAATAATGACTGAAATATCCTGCAAGGCATTCGACTTCACGCGTTTTACACCCGTGATTGATTTGATTTGTTTTTCGATCGGTTTATTGATCGTGTTTTCGATATCTGAGGGAGTCGTACCCGCGTACACCGTTTGGATGACCATTTGTGGCACCACGATGTCTGGGAATTGTTCCTTAGGTAAGCTCGAATAGATTCCCATCCCCGCCACAAAAATGATGAAGGTGAAGATGTAAACTGTCGTGCGGTTTTGGGCTAACCAGCCCACCATGTTATAGATCAAGCCTTTACCTTCTGGCAATTGCTCATTTTTGATATTTTTTTCCATTTTCTACTTAGAAAGAGATGGCTGTGCCATCCACTAAATCTTGAAATCCTTGTGTAATAAGTGAATCACCTGCCTTTAATCCATCTGTGATCTCAGCTTGACCATTGTAGGTTAATCCGATAGTAACTAGGCGAGAACGCGCTATTTTTTTACCGTTTTCTTCTATTGCTACATACACAAGATTACCTTTTTCGGTCTTTTGGATGATATTTTCGCTAATAACGATCGCGTTTTTCTTCGATGTATCGTTAATGTTAATCACCGCTAACAAGTTTGGCTTTAAGTCGCCACCTGTGTTAGGAATACGAGCTTCGATGTCAAACGTACGTGTTAAGGGGTTTACGATTTTAGAAACCAAAGAGATGCGCGCCTTTAATTCCTTGTTTAAATCAGGGAATTTGATGTTGATCTCGTCGCCTTGCTTCACTGTTCCTACATAAGAATCTGCGATTTTAGCAGAGATTTTCAAGTTGCCTAAGTTGACGATTTGAACGATAGGGACACCTGGAGCACCCATTTCGCCTGCTTTTTGGCGGACTAATTCGATAGTTCCAGCAATAGGAGCCGTTACGCGTGATAAGCCTAATTGCGCTTTCAAGGTCACGATTCTTTTTTCCAAAGACTCCATGTTCGATTTCGCGCTCAAGTATTGAACCTCTGTTCCGATTTGCTGATCCCAAAGTGCTTTTTGCTTCGTAAAGATCGTCTTTGCTAACGATAATTGCTGGCGAACCTCTTCTAATGACTCCTTTAAGATGTTGTTATCCAAAGTCGCAATCAATTGTCCTTTTGAAACCGATTGGCCTGCTACTACTGGCAAGGTTAAAATTACACCACCTGTTTGTGGGCTTACTAAAACCGTGTTTTCAGCTACGACATTTCCTTGCGCTTCTACGAAGTGCTGGAAGTTTTGAGCCACTAAAGGACTCACGCTTACCGCGATTACTTTCGCTACCGCTTGATCCGTAGGCTTACCTACTTCTTTTTCTAAAGCTGCGATTTTCGCCTGAATTTCTTTTTCCTGGCTCTTTAAGTCAGCTAATTCTTGCTTCTTGTCTTTTGATCCGCAGGCTGCGAATAAAATGATTCCACTTAGGAGGATGGCTATTTTTTTCATGTTTCTGTTAGTCTATGTATAGTGTACCGTTTGCTTTTTCTAATTCAACTTTAGCTACTAAAGCATTGTAAAGTGCCGTAAAGTAATTTGCTTGTGATTCTTTGATGGATGATTCTGCGTTCAAAACCTCTAAGTTTGAACCCACCCCTTGTTGGTATTTCACGCGCGTAACGCGAGAAATCTCATTTGCTAAGTCGAGGTTCGCTTTTTGTTCTTTCATGGATTCCAAAGCGTTTTTCATCGTAATGCTCGCCTGAGAACGTTGCAAGTCGATGGACGATTTTAATAAACCATAAGACTGGCGAACCTTTTGCAAATTGTTAGCCGATTGTATTGCCTTGTATTTTTTTGAATACCCGTCAAAAATAGGAATCTGTAGTGCTACCGAGATGGCTGCGTTGTCGAACCATTGTTTGGTTAACAAATCACCAAAAGCATTCGCACCCGCGTTATAACCGTAGTTTGCGTTCAATACTAAACGAGGCAAATAACCCGCCTTAATGCTCTTTAAATCTAGTTCGGCTAAGTTCTCCTGCGTTTGCAAGATGGAGTATTCGATGCGGTTTGTATAATTGAAATCCCCTGCTGCATTTGTATTAAACGTAGCTAATTCCACCTTTTCTAAGCTTTCGCTTAAGCGAATAGGATCTTCCATCGGGAAACCCATTTGGAACTTTAATAAGGAATAGCTTAGTTCTTGTAAACGATTCACATTTTCTAATTCCGTACGAAGGTTATTCGCTTGCACGTCTAAACGCTGCACGTCGATCTTCTCCACGAAACCTTGCTTATTCAGCTCACGCGTTTCCTTTAACAAGGTATCTAGACGAGCTACATTCAAAGCTAAAAGTCCTTGACGTTTTTCGTTAACCAAAATCCCATAATAAGCCTTCGTCACATTCTCCGCTACTTGCTGCTTCGATTGGGTTAGTGATTTAACGGCTAATTCCTTGTATACGGAGGAAGCCTTTAAGCCTAATAGATAAGATCCGTCAAAAACTAATTGACTTAATCCCACGTTTGCGAAACCAGAATTATCCACACCGAATTTCGCTGCGATTAATTCTCCCTCTGCTGCTGCCGGATTAAATAATTTAGCTGGAATGAACGCACGCTGTAAGACGATATTGTTCGTTAAAGCTACGGAACCATTCACTTGTGGCAGACCCATGGCTCTTATCTCGTTCACTTTCGCACCTGCATTCTGCAAGTCGATTTGGCTATTTTTCACTTGAACCTGGTGCGTAATCGCATAATCTACCGCTTGCTTTAGGCTGTAGGTTTGCGCAGTAGTGGCCAGAGAGGTCAGTAAAAATAGACCGGCATAGATTTTTCTTAGGCGGATCATCATTTTAAATTGTTTTGGTAAGATGTATAAAGTGTTAAACCTTTTTCGGTCAAAATACCTCGCATGAAAATATCCATCAGCGTTAGCTGCGTATCATACAAGGATAATTTGTTATTAGGGAAAAAATTAGGGTTGAAGGCTAAATCGACTTCGGCCATACGTAATCGAGCTAATAATTCGAAATCGATATCATTTCTAAAATAACCAAACTGGGCTCCTTTCTTAAAGTCAGCGATCAAATTTTTATGAATGCATTTTTCTCCGTGCTCGGTGAAAAGCTGAAAGGCTTTCGGGAAGTATTTTTGGATTTCGTATAAAAGACGCGGATTCATCTGCATAAACAAATCCTTCGTCATTTCGAATGACTTGAAAATCTTTTCAATCACATTGGGGTAGAGTCTATCGAGTTCATCCCACTTCAAATCGTCCTGCACAATGAAAGCTTGCACGACTTCAAAGACCATCGAATCTTTATCCGGAAAATGTTGATAAATCGTTTTTTTCGAAATCCCTAATTCGCTTGCAATCGCATCCATCGTGACGGTCTTTACACCGTAGCGGAAGAATAATTGAGTTCCTTTTTCTAGAATACGCGATTTCATTTGCTTAACCCATTGGTTTATTGGGAAGCAAAACTATGGAAACTTTTAAAGACTACAAAGTTTTCTTGTATTATTTTTAGATGACTGGCCTATTAAATTTGATTAACGGCCAAAATCATCCTGCAAGCGGACGATATCGGATTCATCCGAGGGATGCTCCACATCGGTATGTTGCCAGATCTCTGTCACCACACCCCAATTGTCTAAACCGACTAAACGATGTCGAGTACCTGTGGGCAAAGTGATCAATTCTTTCTCTTGATAAATACCCGGGGCAGACTGCTCATCCGTTTCCGAAATAACCACTCCCACAGGACCTGCATTCACCGTCCAAACTTCTGCTCTACGGAAATGGTACTGCCAAGACAAACGCTTTTCAGGTGCCACCACTAAAAACTTAGGGCTTAGCTTCTGCGTGATTTGAATAGCGTCCATTGAAAGCTGTGGGAAGAATTGCGCTGCGAATTTTGCTGCCTGCGATTCGTCTAAAACAAAGAAACCTCCCCAAGGGCGGTTGTGGTCTTTATCAATTATCGTATAACCTTGGGAAAGGATGTAAGCTTCGACTTGTGCGAAAACTTCAGAAACAGGAGTGGATGCGCTAAAATTCATAGCACAAAAATAAAAAAAAGACGGGAGAGGATCCCGTCTTTTCTATAAAATCGTGTTAAAACTTATTATAAGGTCCAACCATTTCTGTATTCGCGTCTCACGAATTGGTTTGCCGCATCGAAGTTCGTGATGCGCATGTTAGCTGCATCCCACTCCAGTTTTTGGCGACCTACAAATTTTGCATTACGACCATCACCTTCACGTAACATGTACGAACGAATGGCAATGTTACCCATTAAAACAGATTCTGTAAATGGAGCCGCGTAATCAAACGGAGAACTTACTTCCATATTACCGAAACCAGCCTTACAAGCCTCTACCCATTGGGTATTGTGACCGTTATCGCCGCCTTTCACACGCGCTAAGCTTGCTTTAGGAAGTTCTGATTCATCTACACGCTTTCCGTTTTTAAATACTTTAGGATACATACCATACGTTCCGCAAGTCATGATACCTTTTGTGCCGATTAAAATCACACCATTTGAACCATCTGGATCACCAATTACTTCCGAAGATGGAATTCCATCTGGATGCGGTGCCCGAAGACCACCGTCAAACCAAGTCAATTTCACTGGGGAATTATTTTTCTTCGAAGGACCATAGTGTAAAGTCACCATCGAACTAGGAGGGCATCCTTCTGGAATGTATTCTGGTGTCCAATCTTGCAAGAAGACAGAACCTACCGAACATTCTACATCGATTGCATCACGGATACCTAATACTTTGAAAGGAGGATCTAATAAGTGACATCCCATATCGCCTAAGGCACCTGTACCATAATCCCACCAGCCTCTCCATTTGAATGGAAGTAAAGCTGGGTTATATTCTCTGTATTTCGCAGGTCCTAACCAAAGATCCCAATCTAACTCTGCCGGCGCTGGAGATCCAGCAGCAGGGTAAGCAATTCCTTGTGGCCATACGGGACGATTCGTCCAAACATACACTTCTTTCACTTTTCCAATCGCACCACCATCGAACCACTCCATCATTTGACGAACACCGTCACCTGATGAACCTTGGTTACCCATTTGCGTCACGACTTTCATCTCTCTCGCTTTCTCGCCTAAAAGACGCGCCTCGTAGATATCGTGAGTTAAGGGTTTTTGAACGTATACGTGTTTCTTACGACGCATGGCCTCCATCGCGATAGTTGCGTGGGTATGATCAGGCGTAGAAACGATGACCGCATCTACGTTGCTACCTTCTTTATCTAAAGCAGCACGGAAATCGCGGTAAATGTTTGCTTTAGGAAGATCTTTTTTGATTCGTACGATTTGGCGATCATCTACGTCGACAATAGCGACGATGTTTTCTGCCCCTTTGTTATATGAGTTCATGATATCGCTGTAGCCTTTTCCGCCACCGCCGACACCCATGATGTTTAATTTGTCTGAAGGAGCAGTATACCCTTTGCCCAGCACGTGGCGCGGTACAATGTAGAAACTGGCTGCGGCTAATCCGGCTTTTTGCAGGAAGTTCCGTCTTGAAGTGTTACTCATGGTTGTTAGGTTTAAATGATGGGGTGTAAGTTTGGAAAAAAAAAGCAAAAAACAAAAAAAAGGGGTCAGCTTTCGCTAACCCCTCTCAGTATAGAACAGGTGAATACTACTATTCAGCTTTTTTAGAGGATTTCTTCTCTAATTTTTTAATCGCTTGTTCTCTCTCAGCGCCTTCCATTTGCTCTTTTAAAGCAGATAATGCACCGATATCGCCCATAGTCGATTTCTCAGCTGATACAGTCGCTGTTTTCTCAGCAGACTTAGTTGCTTTCTTCTTCTCTGGTTTTGCCGCAGCAGCATCAGCCGCTACTTCTTCAGCCGTAGCTGCAGTGAAGGTACGTGTGTGCGATAAGATGATTTTACGCTCTTCTTTGTGGAATTCTGTTACCACGAAGTCTAACGCCTCACCTACCTCAGCTACTGACTCATCTGCCTTTGTTAACTGCTTCAAAGGAGCTAAACCTTCGATACCGTATGGCAATTCTAACACACCGAACTTCTCGTTTTTAGAGATGATTGTTGCTTTTTGAGTTGAACCTAAAGTGAACACACTTTCAAATGTATCCCAAGGGTTTTCCTCTAATTGTTTGTGACCTAAAGCTAAACGACGGTTATCCGCGTCTAATTCGATTACGATAACATCTAGAGAATCACCTACTTTAACGAATTCAGATGGGTGCTTGATTTTCTTCGTCCAAGACAAGTCAGAAACGTGAACTAAACCGTCGATTCCTTCTTCTAATTCTAAGAATAAGCCGAAGTTAGTTAAGTTACGAACCGTTCCTTTGTGCTTCGTACCGATTGCGTATTTCGCTAATAAATCAGTCTTAGTCCATGGATCCTCTGTTAATTGCTTGATACCTAAAGACATCTTGCGCTCAGCACGATCTAATGTTAACACTACTGCTTCCATTTCGTCGCCTACTTTCAAGAAATCTTGTGGGTTACGTAAGTGTTGAGACCATGACATCTCAGATACGTGGATTAAACCTTCAACGCCTGGCAATACTTCTAAGAAAGCACCGTAATCAGCTACGTTAACGATTTTACCTTTTACTTTCGAACCTACTTCAGTTCCAGCAGCTAAAGCTTCCCAAGGGTGCGCTTGTAATTGCTTCATACCTAAAGAGATACGTTTTTTGTTTTCGTCGAAGTCTAATACCACCACTTGGATTTTTTGATCCAATTTCAATACCTCTTGTGGGTGGTTGATACGACCCCATGAGATATCTGTGATGTGAAGTAAACCATCTACACCACCTAAATCGATGAACACACCGAAATTAGTCATGTTTTTGATCACACCTTCTAGTACTTGACCTTTATCTAAGTTCGTTAAGATCGTTTGACGTTGAGCCTCTAGATCTTTCTCGATTAATACTTTGTGAGATACAACTACGTTGTCGTTTGTGTGGTTGATTTTAACCACCTTAACCTCCATGTTTTTGCCTACGAAAATATCGAAGTCACGGATAGGCTTCACATCAATTTGAGAACCAGGTAAGAATGCCTCGATTCCAAAGATATCTACGATTAAACCACCTTTTGTACGGCGCTTAACGAAACCATTGATGATTGTATCTTCTTCTAATGCTTTCTCGATGTTCGTCCATGCACCCATCACCTTAGCTAACTTACGTGACAACGTTAATTGTCCGTTTGCGTCTTCTTGGTTCTCGATGTATACCTCAACCTCGTCACCAGCTTTCAAATCCGGCATATCGCGGAATTCTGAAGCAGATACTAAACCATCAGATTTGAATCCAATGTTAATGATTACTTCACGGTCAGTCTTGCTTACTACAATACCTTTCACTACTTCCTTCTCAGTGACCGAGTTCAAGGTTGCTTCGATAGCAGCCTCCATTTTTTCTTTTTGCTCTGCAGTATAGTTACCACCGAAGCCTTTTCCTTCAACTAAATCCCAGTCGAAATCTTTTTTTACTTTTGACATAAATGAGTGCCCTTTTGGCTTTCGCCTACATCAACAAGCTGGGCTAACCTGCTGAAATTAAGTTTGAAACAATTTTTAAATTGGGGTGCAAAGCTACGAAGAATTAGTTTATTTTCCATCTTTTGTGCTAAATTGTTCTCACAAACCTAGTTAACCTATGAAATATTGCTTTTTAGCCCTTTTTTTCTTGTCCCAAAACCTATTTGCTATGTCTAATCCCGGAAAACCTTTCGGCCAAACGCCTGCAGGCGAGTCTGTTACCTTGTATACCTTGAAGAATGCTCACGGCATGGAAGTTCACATCATGAACTACGGCGGCATCATTCAAAAAATCCTAAGCCCAGATCGCAACGGAAAAATGGAAGATGTGGTGCTTGGATTTGAGACTTTACAAGAATACATCAAAGACACTCCCTACTTCGGAGCCATCGTCGGCCGGTTCGGAAACCGTATCGCGAACGGAAAATTTACGCTGGACGGGAAAGAATACACCCTGGCTGCCCAAAACAACGGCCAACACCTTCATGGCGGCCTAGTCGGTTTTGATAAGAAAGTATGGAAAGTGGAAGCGGCCTCCTCGCAGAGCCTCACCTTATCCTATGTTTCGAAAGACATGGAAGAAGGATTCCCAGGCAACCTAAGTGTTAAAATGACTTATAGCTTATCCGAAGACAACGAAATCAGTATCGCCTACGAGGCTAAGACGGATAAAGCGACGGTATTGAACCTAAGCAATCACTCGTATTTTAACTTGAGCGGAAACGCGAAACGCGATATATTGAATCAAGAAGTGCAGATCGATGCCTCTCGTTTAGTTGCCGTGAATAAGGTATTGATTCCTACGGGAGTGCTAATGCCAGTAGCAGGAACACCGTTTGATTTTACAAAGCCGCACGTCGTAGGGGATCGCATAAATGATACCTCGTCAGAGCAGATTGTGTTAGGCGGAGGCTATGACCATTGCTGGGCGTTGGATAAACCTGCAGGTTCTTATGCGAAAATGGCGACGGTGCACGATCCGGTTTCGGGTCGTAAAATGACCGTTTCTACAGACCAACCAGGGGTTCAGTTTTACACGGGGAATTTCCTAGATGGGCGTTTGACCGGAAAATATGGGGTACAGATTACGAAGCGCCATGGACTTTGCTTAGAGACCGAGCATTTCCCGGATTCCCCTAATCAGCCTTCATTCCCTAGCACGGTATTGCGTCCAGGAGAAGTCTATAAAACGAAAACCGCCTATCAGTTTAGTGTGAACTAAAGCGTTTTCGCTTCGTTCCAGTAGATATCCATTTCTGCCAAAGTCATTTCGGAAAGCGCCTGGCCATTCTCTGCCGCACGTTTTTCGAGATGCTGGAAACGCTGGATGAACTTCTTGTTCGTCCGTTCCACGGCTGTTTCGGGATTAATGTCGATGAATCGGGCAAAGTTCACGAGACTGAAGATCAAGTCCCCCAGTTCGCCCTCCGCGTCTGCTTTTCCGGCAGCATCGAGGTCTTTGCCCACAAAAGTCTCTTTGAATTCGCCCAGTTCTTCCTCCACCTTCTCCCACACTTGTTCTTTTTCTTCCCAGTCAAAACCCGCACCGCGCGCTTTTTCCTGTATACGCATCGCCTTCACGAGCGCTGGAAGCGAACCAGGAACACCGCCCAATACCGACTTGTTTCCCTCTTTTAATTTTAAGGCCTCCCAATTCTGCTTTACCTGCTCTTCAGTCTCAGCGACCACATCGCCATAAATATGCGGATGTCGGCTGATGAGTTTTTCGCAAACCCCGTGCAACACGTCGCTCACGTCAAACGCCCCCTTTTCGGAACCAATTTTGCTGTAGAAAACGAGGTGTAAAAAGATATCCCCTAATTCCTTCCGAATTTCGGTGAGGTCATTTTCCATAATCGCATCGGACAGCTCATAGGTCTCTTCGATGGTCAGATGGCGCAATGATTCCAACGTCTGCTTCTTGTCCCAGGGGCATTTCTCTCGTAGGTCGTCCATGATGACAAGTAATCGATCGAAGGCCTCTGCGGCTTTAGGGTATTTCATACTAGGGGTGAATACTAGGGGTTAAGGGCAAACACGCGAATGTAGTCGATTTGGAATTTGTTCGGGAAGATTGTGTCATCTACGCCTTTTTGTCCGCCCCAGTTTCCTCCGATGGCAAGGTTCATTAAGATATGTTGCTTCTTGTCAAAAGGCCATTGTTCCCAGTTGGTTTTCGGATTTTGGAATTCAAAATATAGTTTACCATCGATGTAGGATTTGATATAATCCGGTGTCCAATCTATTCTGAAAAGATGAAATTCGGTATCCCATTTTTCTAAAATTGCCCTTGACGTCTTTTGAGTGTTAATCATGTGGTTATAGGCTTTCGTGTGAACACTTGCATGAATGATGCCTGGATCGTACCCCACATGTTCTAAAATATCGATCTCGCCATTGTCTGGCCAATACTGTTGTCCATAATCGGATTGACTAGCGAGCATCCAAATAGCTGCCCAATTACCTCGACCAGCTGGAATTTTTGCTCTAGCTTCCACACGGCCGTATAAAAAGTCATTTTTCCCTTTAGTCACCAGACGCGCAGAAGTATAATTTTTATTATCCAGCTTTTCTTTAATCGCCTCGATGGTTAAAACTCCATCTTCGATGTGTGCATTTTTGATATTTGCTTTCGTATAATATTGGAGTTCATTATTTCCCCAGCCACTACCTCCTTCGTCATATCCCCATTTCGTAGGATCTGGGAGACCATTTTTTTCGAATTCATCCGCCCAAAATGGTGTGGTAGCGAAGCTGTATTCTTTAACCGGCACTTTCGGCAGGTTTTGAATAATGGTAGCCGGATCAATAGTAGGTTCCTCTGACTTGCATGATAAAGTTCCGAAACTTAATAACAGTATAGATAGACGAAGCATATAAGGTTTGTATTTTTGCCAAAAATAGTATTTCTCCCCGATTAATCCTCTCCATTATTCGTATATTTCGAGATGGATTTTAAACTCACTTCTTCCTATAAACCTACCGGTGATCAGCCGGAGGCGATTCGGCAATTAGTCGAAGGAGTTAATAAGGAAGAATCCGCGCAAACCTTGCTGGGTGTAACAGGTTCTGGAAAGACCTTCACGATCGCGAATGTGATCCAGCAGGTAAACCGCCCCACCCTGATTTTGAGCCATAACAAAACGCTCGCCGCCCAATTATACGGGGAATTCAAGTCTTTTTTTCCAGAAAATGCGGTCGAGTACTTCATCTCCTATTACGATTATTACCAGCCCGAGGCCTTCATCGCCTCCACGGGAACGTATATAGAAAAAGATCTCTCGATTAACCAGGAGATTGAAAAATTACGTTTGGCGACGACCTCATCTTTGATGTCTGGCCGCCGCGACATTATTGTGATCGCTTCGGTTTCCTGTATTTACGGTATGGGAAATCCGGACGAATACCGAAATTCCATTATGCGCGTCGCCGTGGGAGACACGATCTCTCGTAACCAGTTTTTGTTCCGCTTAGTAGAGATTCTCTATGCGCGGACCGAAGGGGAATTCTTGCGCGGCACATTCCGCGTGAAAGGCGATACGGTGGATATTTTCTTAGCCTATGCGGACTTTGGTTATCGCTTCGTGTTTTTTGGGGATGAGATTGAGGAGATTCACCGCATCGATCCATGGACTGGAAAGAAGATCTCATCGGAGACGATGGTGGCCGTTTTCCCAGCGAACTTGTTCGTGACAGGTCGCGAAACCCTGAACAACGCCATCTCCCATATTCAAGAAGATTTAGTCAATCAAATCTCCTATTTCGGTCGCGAGGGTCGCCTGACGGAAGCGGAGCGCATTAAGCAGCGAACGGAGTTTGACTTGGAGATGATGCGCGAGCTAGGGTATTGCTCTGGGATCGAGAATTATTCTCGGTATTTTGACCAAAGAAAATCCGGTCAGCGCCCCTTCTGTTTATTAGACTTTTTTCCAGACGACTTCTTGATGGTCGTGGACGAAAGCCATGCCACTATGCCCCAAATCCGTGCCATGTACGGCGGAGACCGCTCCCGCAAAGAATCCTTAGTGGAATACGGTTTCCGATTGCCTTCGGCGATGGACAACCGCCCGCTAAAATTTGACGAATTCGAAGATCTCATCGGACAAACTATTTTCGTCTCTGCCACCCCATCTGATTACGAATTACGTCGCTCGGAGGGAGTCGTGGTCGAGCAGATTATTCGCCCTACTGGACTTTTGGACCCCTTAATCGAGGTGCGCCCCACGAAAAACCAAATCGATAATTTACTGGAAGAGGTCTACGACCGCATTAAGAAAAACGAACGTGTCTTAATCACCACGCTAACGAAACGGATGGCAGAAGAACTGTCGAAATACCTCGACCGCGTGGGCATTAAATGCCAGTACATTCACTCCGAGGTGAAAACCCTCGAGCGGGTTGAGATTCTTCGGAATTTACGCCTGGGCGTCATAGACGTATTGGTAGGGGTGAATTTGCTAAGAGAAGGATTAGATTTACCGGAGGTGTCTTTAGTAGCCATTATGGATGCAGATAAAGAGGGTTTCTTGCGCGATATTCGCTCACTGATTCAGACGATTGGCCGTGCAGCCCGAAACGAAAACGGGAAGGTATTGATGTACGGAGACAAGATGACGGGTTCGATGGAGCTTGCGATTTCGGAAACCAACCGCCGCCGTGCCATCCAAACGGCCTACAACGAAAAACATGGCATTACGCCTACCACTATTTGGCGCACACATGATGAGATTATGGAGCAAACGTCCATCGCAGATCGCATGGCGAAACCAACGAAGAATTATACGATTCATCCAGATCAAGCACCTGTCGCGGCAGATCCTTTATTAGCCTACATGAAGCCGGCGGAGCTCAAGAAGCAGTCCGAAACCATTCGAAAAGAGATGGAGAAAGCGGCGCGCGACCTCGATTTCCCATTAGCGGCACGTTTACGCGATGAATTAGTGGTAATCGAATCGATGCTGGCTTAATTTCAGCGCACACACATTTCTGACCTGTTGTAAATAATTCTGTTCGAGAATCCACTCGTATTCTGCTGTGGTAGGATCGGTTAACGTGAAGCGGAGGCTATCGCCAGGGCCTTTTTGGGCCAGACGTGGTAAATCCGCCGAAATCACGTGCGCAAAACGTGGGTATCCTCCCGTCGTCTGATGTCCTGCCATCAACACCACGAGCTGACCAGAAGGTAATAACTGAATGGTGCCGGCTGTTACGGCAGTGGATAACATCGTCGAAGTGGAAGTCGTTTTCAGTGGTTCTTGCATTAATTGATAACCCATCCGGTTAGAGGTGGGCGAAATAGAAAACGCCTTACTTAAAAATAACTGCTGCGAGCAAGCCTTAACCTGGTCCCATTCACGCCCGCACAAAATCCGAATCGGCTCATCGGTGAACACGTTTTCTGGGTTCATCGACCAAGGTAAAATCTTTACTCGGGAAACCTGTTCGTCTGTTAGAGGCCTGATGGCGATGTAGGTTCTTTGGCCTGCAACGGGTTTTTTACAACTCAAAATGGCTCCTGGCGGAACTTTGATAGGTTGATTCATCGGGACTTCCACGTTATCTACGCAGGCCGTAAAGTCCGCGCCACAAATCGCTAGTAAGGTACTCTTCTCGAACTGGTAAACGCCAGCCGGGAAGTGCATCTCCAGCGCTTTGTCGTATAGGTCGTTTCCCACGAGTGCGTTCGCAATCTGTAAGGAAAAGGAGTCCATAGCCCCTCCAGGAGGAATTCCCTCGTGCTGTAAACCGTAGATAGGAAGGCTTTGCCAGGTATCCAATAAACCTTTTTTGATCAGTTTCATGGGGTTACGGGGATAAAACGTACGCGGTCGCCTGCTCTGAAATGAGGAATGCTATTTGTCCGTCCGATGATTTGCCAGCCGCCGGGAGAAGCGCTGGGGTAAATGCCAGTTTGATTTCCGGCTAAACCGATGTCTCCGGCTTGGATCGTTACCGGTTTTTCCTTGCGGGATACGGTGATTCGCTTGTCTGTTAAACCCATGTAGGCGAAACCAGGAAGGAAGCCTAGGAAATACACATGGTATGTTTTTTGGCTGTGAATTTGAATGACTTCCGTTTCGCTGAGTCCGCAGCTTTTTGCGACTGCTGCTAAATCGGGACCTTCGTAAATACAGGGAATTTCGTGTAAACGGCCTTCGGGGATTACAGCTGAAAAGGATTCGGCTAATTTTTCTGCTAACAGGCTTTTCATTCCGGCCAAACCTTGGAACCTGCTCGCCACCACTCCTAAATCAAATACAATGGTCAAGCTGGCATAGGCGGGAATTAAATCCAAGGTTCCAGGCAAAGGAAAGGATTGAAACTGATAAAATCGCCTCATGACCTCCTCGTGTACGCTATCATTGATTTCGTTGCCGAATTCAATCGTAAGTGCGCTGTCGCCTAGTTCGTAGATTTGCGGGGTCATGGTTAAATTTCTAGGGTAATTTAGTATTTTTAGGCAAATATCCCTCTATGAAAAAGTCCCTAATTTTGATCTTGACTCTGTTAGTGATCACAGCGCGCGCTCAAGAGGATTACACTGATTTTTATGCCAAAAGAGAAGCTAGTCTCAAATCCGAAAACGGATGGCTTAATTTAGCCGGGTTGTTTTGGCTAAAAGAAGGAGAAAACACCATAGGCGGAGCGGAATCGAATGATTTTGTTTTCCCTCACGCGGAGGCCTCTTTAGGCAAAGTCATTCTACAAAATAATCAAGTACTTTATAATAACGAGATCGTCTATTCTACAGAAGGGGAAACCAAGGTCATCAGTCATCAATCGCTACGATGGTTTATCATCAAACGAGGCGATAAATACGCGATTCGATTACGCGATTTAGAGGGGGAATACTTGAAAGCCTTTCACGGAATTGAGCACTTCCCGGCAGATTCGAAATGGAAAATCAAGGCTAAATTCATTCCCACCGTTGGCAAAAAAGTAACCATCATCGACATCACGGGTCGTTCGTACCAAGAGGATTCTCCGGGTTTATTAGAGTTTCAAGTGGACGAGAAGACCTATCGCTTAGAGGCAGGTCCGGGCGAGACGAAGGAGGATTTCTTTGTCGTTTTTGGCGATGCAACGAATAAAATAACAACCTACGGGGCAGGCCGATTTTTAGATACGAAAGGATTCAATTCGGATGGGACCGTAACCTTGGATTTCAATAAGGCGTACAATCCTCCCTGTGCCTTTACTCCCTTCGCTACTTGTCCTTTGCCCACAAAGGAAAACAAACTGATAATTGCTATTCCTGCTGGGGAGAAAAACGCAGGGCATCACTAAAATCCGGCCTTAATTTCGTATTTTTGAAGCCCTAATTGATTAGCCCAAAACAGATGGATTACCTAGCTGGCCTGAACGAGCCTCAACGAAAAGCAGTCGAACATATTGATGGTCCTTTGATGATCATCGCCGGTGCCGGATCTGGGAAGACCCGTGTGCTGACCTACCGTACGGCGCATTTGATTGAGAAAGGAGTGGATCCATTCGCGATCTTGCTGTTGACCTTTACGAATAAGGCGGCGGGTGAGATGCGTCACCGGATTGAAACGGTGATAGGTAATGCGGCGAAGAACATTTGGATGGGTACGTTTCACTCTATTTTTGCCAAAATTCTTCGTTTCGAAGGCGAACGCCTGGGCTACACCTCGAACTTTTCTATTTACGATACAGACGATTCGAAATCCCTGATCCGCGCGCTGATCAAGGAGAAGAATTTAGATGATAAAGTATACAAAGTGAATTTGGTCTTGAATCGAATCTCTAACGCGAAAAACCGCTTGATCGGACCGGCGCAATACACCGGGTCTTCCATTTTAGCAGAAGAAGATCGCCTAGCGCGCATTCCAGCGATGGGCGAGTTATACCAGCTCTATTGCGCACGTTGTTTCGCAGCCAATGCGATGGATTTCGATGATTTATTGTTCCAAACAAACATCCTCTTCCGCGACCATTTGGACGTATTGAATAAATACCAACACAAGTTCAAACACGTGATGGTGGATGAGTTTCAGGATACGAACGTGTCTCAATATTTGATCACCAAGAAATTGTCTGCCGTTAACCGTAATATCTGTGTGGTGGGTGATGATGCCCAGTCTATTTATGCCTTCCGCGGTGCGGATATCCAGAATATCTTGAATTTTGAGCGCGATTATTCAGACTTAGTGACCATTAAATTAGAGGAGAATTACCGTTCCACGAAAGCCATTGTAGCTGTTGCGAATTCGATCATCTCCCGCAATAAAAACCAATTAAAGAAAGACGTTTTCACCTCAAACGAGGACGGAGAGGACATTGTCATCATCCGTGCGTCGAGTGATAACGAAGAAGGTCGGATGATTGCATCCACCATTTTCGAAGCAGCTCAAAAAGAAAACCTGACTTGGTCTGACTTCGCTATCTTATACCGTACCAACGCCCAATCTCGTTCCTTTGAGGAGGCCTTGCGTCGTTTGAATATCAAGTACCGAATTATCGGGGGTGTTTCTTTCTACCAACGCAAGGAGATTAAAGATGTCCTGGGTTATTTGCGTTTTACGGTGAACCAAAACGATGAGGAGGCCTTCAAGAGGATCATCAACTTGCCTAAACGAGGAATAGGAGACACGACCATCGCGAAAATTGTCGTGACGGCGGCGGAGAATAATGTACCGGTTTGGGACATCGTTTCGAACATCGGGCAATTCAATGCGGCTCGTGGAAGTGCTGGAATCGAGTCATTCTCAGATTTGATTAAGTCCTTCAAACTGATGGTGGAGGTAGAGCACAAAGATGCCTATGAGGTCGCGAACCACGTAGCAAAAGCCTCTGGATTGATGCGTGAATTGTACGAGGACAAGACGGTAGAAGGCCTAGCGCGCTACCAAAACTTACAAGAATTACTGAATGCCATCAAATCCTTCGTGGACAATCCAGAAAACGAGGACAAGTCCCTCGCGACTTTCTTACAATCGGTTTCCTTGCTAACAAACGCAGATGCGGATGAAGATCCGGCGGATCGCGATAAGGTGACCTTGATGACCATTCACTCGGCGAAGGGTTTAGAGTTTAACCGCGTCTTCTTAGTAGGATTAGAGGAGGATTTATTCCCGTCCCAAATGATGTTGCAATCCCAGCAGGACCTAGAAGAAGAGCGCCGCCTGTTTTATGTGGCGGTGACGCGAGCGGAGAAAAAGTTGATGATATCTTACGCGGAATCGCGTTATCAGTTTGGGCGATTGAAGGCATGCGAACCAAGTCGTTTCTTGAATGAATTAGATCCGAACTTTGTGAAGATGGCAAAGCCCGCAAATGCGCCTAAAGAAGTTTCGAGCTTTCGTCCTGTCCAAAAGACCGGTTTTACTTCGAAGCCAGCTCCTTCAGCGGCACAGTTGATTCAAAAGCCTTCGACAAACACAAATTACCAGCATGTAGTTTCGGCGAACTTCCAAGCCACGGATGCACTTGCGTTAGCCGCAGGCCAAAAAGTCGAACACGCTAAATTCGGTTTCGGCCTCATCAAGCGTATTGAAGTCAATGGCGCCGAGCGCAAAGCCGTGATTGATTTTGAAAAAGGGGTAGGCGAGAAGACGCTTTTGTTGAGCTTCGCTAAGTTGATGATCGTAACCTAATTCTGGGAGTCGTCTTGATCAGCTGAAACGCGTTGTGTAACGCGCACCTTCTTAATGCGGCGTGTATCGACAGATTGTACTTTGAACGTGAAATCTTCGAACTCGATTTCCTCTCCAGCACTTGGAATACGCCCAAATAGCTCGATAATCAAACCTGCTAGCGTTTCGCTTTCGCCCTTAGCCTTTTCGAAATAAGCTGCCTCAATCTCGAATACGCGGCAGAAATCGTTCAAAGAAGTCTTCGCTTCGAACACATATATATTATCGGCAATTTTCTTGTAATCCGCTTCCACCTCGTCGAACTCATCATTGATCTCACCCACGATCTCTTCGATGATGTCTTCCATTGTCACAAGCCCCTCGGTTTCTCCGTATTCATTGACGATGATGGCCATGTGCACCCTTTTCTCTTGAAAATCGTATAATAAATCATCGATTTTCTTGTTTTCCGGTACAAAGAACGGACTGTGTAAAAGCGGCAACCAGTCAAATTTCTCGTCCTGATCGATGTGTTTCAATAAATCTTTGATGTACAAAATACCCTCGATTTTATCAATCGTCTCATTAAATACCGGCACTCTCGAATAGCCGTTTTTATTTATGAGGTCCATCAATTCATGGAAATTCATGCTCGTATCAAACGCCACAATCTCCCTTCTGGCCTGCATCACAGACTTCACGGAGATATTACCAAAATTCAGAATTCCACGTAAAATATCTTTCTCCCGATCACTGGTATTTTCATCTGTCGTAATCTCTAGGGCCTGATTTAATTCCTGTGAAGTTAGCGTATAGGATTTTTTCTTCACTCGCTTCTCGATCAAACCAGAGATGCCTAAAAGGGCCTTGGAGAGTGGCAAAAACACGAAATTTAAAAAGCTAATTAAAGGAGCTGAATAGCGAGCGAAGTTCAGGTTATTTTGTTGCGCCCAGACTTTAGGAATTAATTCCCCAAAAAATGTAATGATAAAGGTTACCCCAAACAACAAAAATAAGGTCACTAGCAAAGTCTCCATCGACTGCTCTCCTAATACCTGAGCTGTCAAATAATTCGCTAGTGTAATGAAAATAATATTCACAAAGTTGATGGCAATCAACAAAGTAGCGAGTAATTGTTGGGGTTTATCGAGCAATTGGCTGACCGTTTTCTCGCTGCTTATCTCACTTTCTCGAAGGCTAATACGCTGGTCTGCATTCAAAGAAAAGAAGGCTACCTCTGATCCAGCTAAAACGGCTGACAGAAACAATAGAGCCACTAAAATAAAGGAAATAAACGCAATCGAACTCACACTAATGGAAGGCTCCAAGGCGAGTAAAAACAGATTGGGTAAGGGGTCTGGGTCCATAATTTGGGTGAACTGATCGATGCAAATTTACAAAAAAGGGAATACGAAATGCGATATCCCCTTTTTTGTAAGAAAAATTTAAAACGGAAGATCGTCCCCCTCTTCCATCATCGGAGGGAATGGATCTGATTTAGGAGTGCCGGCTAAAACGGGTTCAGGCTTCGGTCTTTCGGCAGCTGGTGCAGCTGCTGGCGAGCCTTCATTGCGGCCACCAATTAAATTCATCGATGTGGCACGTACTTTATAACCACGAACGGTTGCGCCATTTTTATCTTGCCATTCTTCGGAACGAATTTTTCCTTCGATATAGACTTGGTTTCCCTTCTTTAAGTATTGTTCCGCGATATTCGCTAAGTTGTCCCAAAGCTCTATGCGGTGCCATTCTGTTTGATCCACTCTTTGTCCGTCCTTTCCTGTATACGACTCTGAGGTCGCAATGTTAATGTTTGCCACTTTTACACCGCTAGGTAGTGCGCGAACTTCTGGGTCAGCACCTAAATTTCCTAGTAAAATAACTTTGTTTACTCCAGCCATAATGATTTGTCGTTTAAAGGGTTAGCTCAGCAAGGCTCCTTGCATTGCCTAAAGGTAAGTGGGCGATATGTCTTGTAAAATAGGGCAATCTAAATTATCAGTTATTAGGTTCAAAAGCAAAACTGGTTTTCCTTTGCTCTCGAAGTCTGAGGGGCTCATCCAGACGTAACCCTCCGGAATTGCAAGGGCAAAATTATCAGGAACTTGAACATGCCAAGCGTCACATTTAATTTTTCGGTGACTTAAAAGATGCACTGGCGGGGACTTCAGTGCTTTTCGCGAAAAAGGAAGCCAATCTGCCTGATCTTCGAGTAGATAAAACTCCCACAATCCCCTCCAAATACCCTTTTCTGCGCGTTCGCGAACTAACAGCTGTCCCTTTTGTTCGATGACCAGGTAGTTCATTTCGATCTCTTTAACCTTCGTCTTTTTCGACTTTAGGGGCAATTCTGCAACCCGCTTCTTAGAAAAAGCCGCGCAAGAAACGCGCAATGGGCAAATGGAACAATCCGGCGCTGGTGTACATTGCAAAGCCCCAAACTCCATGATCGCCTGATTAAATCCCGCAGGATCTTGAGTTGGGATCAGTGATTGCGCTAAAGAGGTAAAAACTCCGCGCGCTGTGGAAGAAGCGATATCCGTTTCAACGGCAAACATGCGAGACAGTACTCGAAAAACATTACCGTCTACTACGGCTTTGGCCTCCTTAAAAGCAAAAGAAGCTATGGCTGCTGCCGTGTAAGGCCCTACGCCGGGCAATTGAATAATCTCGTCATAGGTTTGCGGAAACACACCTTCGAAGTCTCGCATGACCTTTTGAGCTGCCTTCTGTAGATTTCTTGCACGAGAATAATAGCCTAAACCTTGCCACAAACGCAATAAAGTTGACTCAGGAGCCTCGGCTAGATCCCGAACAGCAGGAAAAGTAGCCAGCAATCGCTCATAATAAGGCAAACCTTGGGCTACCCGGGTTTGTTGTAAAATGATTTCAGAAAGCCAAATCGCATAGGGGTCCTTGGTTTGTCGCCAAGGTAACTCGCGTTGGTGTTCCGCGTACCAAGCCATAATAGTGGCCGAAAAAGGATGAATGGAGCTTTTTTGCATGGATGAATTCAAATTTACAAAAAAAATCAGCCTGATTTTGAAAGATTTTTTAGAGAATTGAGAGAAAAACGTTACTTTTGTGTCCCTTTTACGGAAGGAAAATTGTAATTACCTAAGAATCATCATCTAATAAATTTATAAAACGTGACTAAGGCAGATGTAATTGCTGAGATTGCCAGCAAAACAGGGATTGATAAGAAAGATGTATCGGAAACGTTAGAGTCATTTTTCGAAGTAGTTAAAAACAACCTAGCAAACCAAGAGAATATTTATGTTCGTGGTTTTGGTAGTTTCATCAACAAGAAACGCGCGCAGAAGATCGCTCGTAATATTTCTAAGAATACTGCGATCACGATCGATGCACACTATGTGCCTAGCTTTAAGCCAGCGAAAGTATTTGTAGAGCAAGTAAAAACGAGTACTGACCCCACTAAATAGGCTTTTGAGCTAAAAAGGGTCTAGAAAAATGAAAAAAAACCTTTTGATCATTCTTCTGGTAGGCCTAGGGATAACTGCCCTATTGTTTCAATTACCGAAGGGTAATGTGGCGGGAAAGACACAAAATACTCCTTCGGGGGGCGCTAACCGAGACGCGGGAAGCGAAAAGACGGAAAAAGTCGCAGAGAAGGAAGAGCATGCTGCTCCTTTGACTCCTGCTCAAGTAAAAGAGATTTCAGTGTTGAAATCAGCTTTTGCTGAAGCAAAGACAGATGCCTCACAGGTGAAAGCCTTAGAGAATCTGATGCGGGCTTTTATGAATGCGAGTCATTATGATTCTGCTGCAGTTTTTGCAGCGAATTATGCGGATCAGCATCCCAGTTTGACGAACGTTTTGCGCGCCGGTCAACTGTTTTTTGAAGCACAAACGTATGCTTTGAATGCACAGAAAGGCAGTAAAATGGGCGAAAAAGCGAGATTGTACTTCACGAAGGCTTTGGCCATCGATCCGAACAACTTGCTGGTAAAGTCGAACATGGCGATGACTTACGTAGATACACCCACTCCGATGAAGGGCATTACGCTACTTCGCGAAGTGATTGAACAAGAGCCCACGTTTGTGCCAGCGCTGTTTAATTTAGGGATATTATCGATTAAATCGAATCAGTTTGGCAAAGGCCAGGAACGATTCACCCAGATATTGAAGCTGGAGCCTAATAACCATAAAGCCGCGTTAAATCTCGGTTTTTGTTTAGCCCAGTTAGATAAAAAAGAAGAGGCTCAGAAAGTCTTGAAGCGTGTTTTAGAGCAATCTAAGGATGCCCAGGAGCAGAAAGCCGCGAAAGAGTTGCTTGCAGAAATGCAGGATCATTGAGGTTGAAAGTCAACTTCGTATAGTATTTACATATTAATTCTTAACATTATGCCTTGCGGTAAAAAAAGAAAACGTCACAAAATCTCTACTCACAAAAGAAAGAAGCGTCTTCGCAAGAATCGTCACAAGAAGAAGTAGTCTTCGTAAATCCATTTTCCATTTTGGGATTTGAATTTAGGTAACGCAGGAACAGGCATTTTTCGAAATAGCCTGTTTTTGGCGTTTAATTTCCTGTATCTTTAGACTATATAGGCTAAATGTAGCCTTGTACCCTTCTTCTCGACATAAATTGTGAGCAATGAATTAATCATTAATTCGACTCCCAAGGGGGATCGGATCGCCCTTTTGCATGACAAAAGGATTGTAGAGTACCATATTGAGCAGTCAGAACCTCAGTTTTCCGTAGGGGATATTTACCTCGGAACGGTTAAAAAATTGGTTTCTGGACTGAATGCTGCTTTTATTGATATCGGTTATGAGAAAGATGCATTCTTGCATTACCATGACCTTGGACCTAATTTACCTACTCTGCAGAAGTTTACGCGGGAGGTAATGACGAAGAAAAACAAAGTCATTCGTTTAGAGAACTTCAAGCTTGAGCCCGAAATTGATAAATTAGGGAAGATCGAGAAAGCCGTTCAAAAAGGACATTTAGCTTTAGTTCAAGTCGTTAAAGAGCCTATTTCCACTAAAGGCCCTCGTTTATCTTGCGATATTTCTATCGCAGGTCGTTTCCTTGTTTTAGTTCCCTTTGCGAACGGAGTGAATATCTCGAAAAAGATCACGTCGAAAGCGGAACGCAATCGCCTCCAAAAATTAATGAACTCAATTAAGCCGAAAAATTACGGTGTAATTGTGCGTACAGTGGCGGAAGGTAAAGCAGTGGAAGAAATGGAGCGTGACCTAAAAGACTCTATTGCAAAATGGGAGGAGGGTCTAGCAAAATTAGTAGATGCTAAAGCTGGAGATCGCATTATCGGTGAAATGAGCCGCGCCACTTCGATGTTACGCGACCTATTGAACAATGATTTCGATAATGTCATCGTTGATACACCAGAATTGTACAATGAGGCAAAAGGCTATGTACACAATGTCGCTCCTGAAAAGGAGAAGATTGTTAAGCTACACCAAAGCAAAACCAAGTTATTCGAGCAATTAGGCATTGAAAAGCAATTGAAAATGCTTTTTGGCCGTTCGGTTTCTTTGCCTGGTGGAGGTTATTTAATCGTGGAGCATACAGAAGCATTGCACGTGATTGACGTGAATTCGGGAAATAAGTCGAATTCAGAGGATGATCAGGAAGCAACAGCTTTAAGTGTGAACCGTGAAGCGGCGAAAGAAGTAGCTCGTCAATTGCGTTTACGCGATATGGGCGGTATTATCGTGATCGACTTCATCGATATGAAGAAGGCGGATAACCGCAAGTTAATTCAGGACATCATGCGCGATGAAATGCACGGTGATCGTTCGAAATACACTATTTTGCCGTTAACGAAGTTTGGCTTGATGCAAATTACCCGTCAGCGTGTTCGTCCTGAAATGAATGTAGCCACGCACGAAACCTGTCCTAGCTGCGGCGGAACAGGAAGTATTACGGCGAGTATTGCGGTATCTGACATTGTTGAACAGCATTTGGAACATTTGGTGACGAAGCAGAACGAGAAGAAATTAACCATCTTGGTGCACCCCTTCTTAAGCGCTTATTTCACGAAAGGTTTCCCTTCTATTCGCATGAACTGGTTCTTTAAGTACAAGACCTGGATTACGATTATGGAAGATTCCTCATTTGGCATTACGGAATTTAAATTCTTAAACCAAAATGGCGACCAAATTGAGATCTCATCTTAGTAGTATAGCCTTCATTCTCGGCCTTCTTCTACCTTCATTCGATATGAATGCCCAGTGGTGGAAGAAGGCGGATGAGGCCGAGAAGGAGCGTTCCAAAGGGATGCTTTTACTCACCACCGAAGTTCAAACGGAGGCCACCGTGGCCATCAACCAGATGTATAACTTCCATTTCCCGGAAGCTGAACGCGAATTCAATTACTTAAAGATTAAATATCCACAGCACCCGCTGCCTGATTTCTTATTGGGACTCATGCAGTGGTGGAAGATCGTACCTAATACGAAAAGTGAGGTCTATGACGATCGTTTGATCGAATATATGGACCAAAGCATCGACAAGGCCGAAAAGATCTACGACGAAACCGAGAACCCAGAAGCTGCCTTCTTCATGGCCGCTGCTTACGCCTTTAAAGGCCGCCTCCACGCAGAACGCAAGCACTGGACCCGTGCGACTTTGGCCGCTAAAAGTGCCCTTAAGTACCTGGAATATTCCCGAAATTTTGCTGATTTTAGCCCAGAACTG
>JBILCC010000229.1:0-2564 GCA_044353355.1 Aquirufa sp. | reverse complement strand
AAATCATTTGTTCCCATTTGCGCATTTGGGAACAAATCCATGGTTGCATTTCTTTAAAAGTCTCCTGATTCGCACGTACTTGCTCTCCTAATCAAAACATAATACCATGAAAAAAATTATTCTATTTGGTGCACTAATCGCATCGACATTTAGTGTTTCTGCACAAACAACTGTAGGAAAAATCTTTTCAGGCCCAGATGCTGGAAAAGGATTCCAATTAGGATCTGAGAAAAGTAGCCAAGTTATTTTAGACATGGTGAAAGCTTATAATTCAAATGACTCAGAAAAAGACCTTGCTCTTTACTCACCAGAGATGCAGAAGAAAACAGGTGATTTCAATAAGAGATGGCATGCCTATTCAAAAAAATTAAACAACGTTCCATATGCCATATTACCTATTAAGGTAGCTGGTTCTACTGACGAAATTGTGATGCTACAATCGACAGAAGAGCGTGAAGCGATCGATGGTTCAAAGGAAAAAATGAATTTGTTCGAATTATTCAAAGTAGACAAATCAGGCAAAATTTCAGATTTTAACCAATACTCTTCTATCCCAAAATCGAATGAATTCGGTCAAACTTCAGGTGGAAAATTCATCACAGCTGATCCTAAAAATGAAGTAAATGGCAGAGCATTCCAATTCTCAAATCGCGGTGAGATTGAAGCTATGGAGAAATTCAACAAAGCCTATAATGCGATGGATGTAGCAACAGTTTTAACATTCTTCGCTGAAAAGGTGAAAATCACTGACTTTGATGGCAACAAATTAGAGTTAACAAAAAAAGACCTTAGCCAAATGATGGATGGTTATACTTCACTAGACTGGAAGTTTACAAGCATTCTTCCTATCAAGATCGCCTATACGGATCCAGTTTCAGGTGTATTTGTCACTTCTACAGAGAAGCGTGTTTCTAAGGATGGTTCTGTTTGGAACAAATCGTTAGTTGAAATTTTCCAATTTGATTTAAACGGAAAAATCTCCGGTATTGATCAGTATTCTCAAGGGAGAAAATAATCCTTGCTAACCATTTTTAAAGAGGCCGGAGGACATTATTCTTCGGCCTTTTATTTTACCTTTGATAGTATCATATGATACTATCATGAAGCCACCCTACACTATTACCGCCTCCATACTGAATTTAGTTGTTTCGATTTCCCAGAAGATAGGAGAAGCCTCCGCACATTATTTGGACAAACAATCTCCTAAGTTGAGGAAGGAGAATCGAATAAAAACGATTCAAGCGACCTTAGGCATCGAGGGAAATTCACTAAGTGAATCACAGGTACAAGCAATCGACGAAGGGAAAGTATTGATTGGTTTTGAAAGAGATCAAAAAGAAGTCCAAAATGCGCTTGCTTTATATGAACTTTGGAACGAGTTTAACCCGGTAAAAAGCGATTCACTTTTAAGCGCACATCGTATTTTAATGCAAGGTCTGGTGACAAATCCAGGGGAATACCGCAATAGATCCGTAGGAATCGCGAAAGAAAAAATGCTAACACACATTGCTCCACCGGCAGATCGTGTCCCCTATTTAATGAACGATCTTTTTCAATATGTGGCAGATGATCCTGATCCGCTTCTGATCAAAAGTTGTGTATTTCATTATGAGCTAGAGTTTATTCATCCTTTTATAGATGGGAATGGTCGGATGGGACGGTTTTGGCAATCTGTCATCTTATCTACATCGCATCCCATTTTCGAATTCTTGCCTTTTGAAACAATTATAGCTTCCTCTCAAACCGACTATTACCTAGCACTCGCCCAAAGTGACGCTGCTGGACAATCCACTCCGTTTATCGAATATATGTTAGGGGTTTTGGACAAATCCTTAGCGAAATTATTAAATACGACTAACGTGGTGTTATCTGAGATGGAACGCATCGAATACTTTATTTTTATAGGAATGAAGGACTTCTCCCGCAAAGATTACCAGCGCGTTTTTAAAAATTTATCCACGGCTACAGCTAGTAGAGATTTGAAAAAGGGAGTATCTCTTCAGTTGTTTTCAACCTATGGAGAAAGAAATGCCACTCGCTATCGCATCTTATTTTAATCGCAGTTTCCTAAATCCAGACGGCGTCTCCCCTGTCCATTTCTTGAAGATCCGATTAAAATAGGAAAGACTCTCGAAGCCAGATTCGAAGCAAGCCTCCGTCACATTCTTGTCTTGAATCAAGAGTTTTTTAGCGTATTGAACGCGGTATTGATTAACAAAGTCCGTATAGGTTAATTTCGTGGTTTTTTTCATATAGCGACAAAAGGCGGGAAGCGATAGATTGACCTCGTTTGCGATTTGCTGGGTGTCGATGGGTTTTTGAAAATTTGTTTCAACAAACTGGTGGATGCGGTGCATCCGCTCTTGTTGTTTGAGGATAGTTTGGCTGGAAATGGGGCGAACGTCGAGATTCACATATTCTTCTGATTCTGCCAAAAACTGGAAAATACTCATCAACTCCATAAACTGATGAAATCGATCTAAATGTTGCAATTTTTTCAAGCGAATACCTGCGATTCGCTTCGTCTCTCCCGTAAAGGCGAGTCCCGTCTTCGCACGTTCCAT
>JBILCC010000228.1:0-2571 GCA_044353355.1 Aquirufa sp. | reverse complement strand
AGATTCAATCTCTTTAGGTAATAACTGGACTAAGGTTTGGATTCCATAAAACAAACCCGCTGACTTATTCGCCTTGATCGTAACCCCTTTTGCATTTACCTGTAAATCATATCCCTCTGCACCTAATTTTGCATTGTTCACTAATTGCATCTGAATGGATGCCGCTCCTGATGATTTAAGGGTAACCGCACGACCCGTTGCCTTTTTTAGTTTACTTACCAAAGTCGCATAGCCCACTTTTAATTGGGAATCAGACGGACCAGAAATAGAAATGGCAGCAGGTAAAATGAATTTGCCAGCCGGATAAACCGCCTGAGATGGAATCGGGATAATCGATGGAATTTGTGCAAGTGAAATACTGGTTACACTTAAAAAAAAGAGGGTGAAAATTTTCTTCATCAGATAGGGTTTTGATTCGTTTAAAGTTCCATCAAAATGCAGAATATTCCAAATCGTTTTTTATTTTTGCATACAAAGCATTATATACTAATAACAAAACCATGAATGAATCTGCCACGCTTGCTGCTCAGCAAGTGGAACTCACACACGCAATTGACACAGTTTGGGTGGCCCTATGCGCCGCTCTTATTTTCCAGATGGAAGGAGGATTTGCCCTTTTAGAGGCTGGATTTGTACGCTCTAAAAATGCCATAAGTATTATTGCCAAAGTAATGATCGACATCATGTTCGGTGGTGTTGCCTTTTATTTAGTAGGATTCGGAATGGCTTATGGCAAATCCAACGGCTACTGGGCTTTCGACACCGGAATAATGGAGGGAGATTTAGGTCTAGGTTTGACCATTTCAAATTCACTTTTTTGGTTCATCCAAATGGGCTTTGCAGTAGCGGCCATTTCCATCGTTTCAGGCGGTGTGGCGGAAAGAATGAAAATGTGGGCTTATGCTGTTTATGTAGTGATCTTCAGCGCCGTTTTATATCCATTAGCAGCCAATTGGGTTTGGAACCCGAACGGTTGGTTAGCCCTTCGCGGATTTAACGACTTTGCTGGTTCAGCCGCCATTCACGCGATGGGCGGTTTTGCAGCCTTAGCCGGTGCGATCGTTTTAGGACCCCGCTTAGGAAAATACAACGAAGATGGAACGGCTAATGCTATTCCAGGTCATAATTTAACCTTGTCCGCTGTGGGTGCTTTTATCCTATGGTTCGGTTGGTTTGGATTTAATCCAGGTTCAACCTTAGGAGCTGTAGGCAAATGGGATTTGATCGGTTCAGTAGCGACAAATACTTTCCTAGCTTCTGCAGCAGGCGGTATGGCAACCATGCTTTATACCTTCATGCGCTACAAGAAAGTAGATATCACTATGGTAATCAATGGTGTTTTGGCCGGTTTAGTAGCTATTACAGCTGGATGCAACGTGGTTAGCCCTGATTCCGCATTAATTATCGGTTTCATTGCGGGTACCATTGTGGATATCGCCGTGGTGGTTGTCGATAAAATGAAAGTAGATGATCCAGTGGGTGCTGTGGCGGTACATGGGGTGAATGGATTCTTTGGGACGATCGCTGTGGGTTTATTCTCCCAAAAGAATGGTCTATTCATCACCGGCGAAAGCGCTCAATTCATCACACAATTAATCGGTGTTTCCGTGATTAGTGTATTCTCCTTTGTTTTAACTTATGCGATCTTCATGGCTTTGAAAAAGACGATGGGCATTCGCCTAAGTCACAAAGCAGAATCGGCGGGTATTGATGCCGTTGAATTTGGAGTAGAAGCATACACAACTTTTGAATAATAGCTAAATAAAAACGATATGAAAAAGGTAGAAGCCATTGTAAAACCATCGAAATTAAAAGCTATTCAGAAAGGCTTGATCGATGCCGACATCCCCTGTATGACCGTTGTTCCCGTTCGTGGCGCAGGTTTACAACAAGGATATTCAGAAATATACCGCGGTACAGAGAAGTCGATGATCTTATTACCAAAGGTGATGATCATTTGCGTAGTCAGCGACGAGAACCTCGAAAAGTGCATAGATGTCATCCTAGATAATGCCTCAGAAGGCAACGTGGGAGACGGCAAAATCTTCGTGTATGATGTGCAGGATGCGATCAGAATCCGGACGAGGACGAGGGGGATTGAGGCGATTCGTTAGTCACTAGTCGCTAGTAACTAGTCCGGAGGAAATGAGTCCGGAGGAAAGAGAGAGAGTGATCTCGAGTTTAGGATTATTTTAGTCTCGTGATGCACAAAATATGACGCAGGCCATTTTAGCATCACGAGACTAAAATAACCCTAAAACGAGTAAACATCTCCTCCGAATACCACCCAATCGTCCTCGTCTTCTTAATCATGGGCGCATGTTCCTTACTTTTATAGGCAAAGGCATCCAGGTTTTGTGACGAGTCCCAAAGACTTAACGTCGCTTGTTCGATGAGAGGGAATTCGCCTACGCCTTTGGCAAACAATAAACCCGCCCGATTTTCCAAGTATTTACTCGCGTGAGAGACGTAGAACCAAAAAATAGGAGATTTATACCACACAATACTGGCACGAGTCATCACTAAAAGGGGACCATTCCCAGGATCCTCTACGATGGAAAAGGGATTAGA
>JBILCC010000227.1:0-2575 GCA_044353355.1 Aquirufa sp. | reverse complement strand
AATTGCTACCATTTTAGAAGAAGATTTGTAAATGACAGCAAGAAAACCGTCTCTTTACACTTTATCCTTCTTTTTACTTTGTCTGAGTAACTTTCTGTTTTCTGCTAGCTTCTCGATGATTATTCCTGAGTTACCAGATTATTTAGCGAGTCTCGGGGGTAAAGAATACATCGGCTACACCATTGCTTTATTCACACTTGCGGCAGGTTTTTCACGTCCCTTTTCTGGTAAATTGACTGACCATGTAGGACGAATTCCCATTATGGCTTTTGGGTCTCTTGTTTGCTTTATTTGTGGAGGACTTTATCCTTTATTGCATACGGTTCAGGGTTTTTTATTCCTGCGCTTCATTCACGGAATGTCTACAGGTACAAAACCCACAGCTACGGCAGCCTATGTTGCAGACATTATACCAGAAGATCGCAGAGGAGAAGCACAAGGTAGCTTGGGCATCTTTACAGCGACAGGAATGTCCATTGGACCTGCTATAGGTAGCTTTTTAGCTGCGAACTATGGCTCAGACCAAATGTTTTACATCTCCTCCGTCTTTGCCTTAGCATCCATTCTTATTCTCAGTCGAATGAAGGAGACCTTGCCCAAAGCCATGAAATCACGCTTTAGCCTCTCCCTCTTTCGCATCGGATGGAAGGACGTATTTGAACCCAAGGTGATTCCGGTATTTTGGGTCATGTTATTCGTATCCTTTTCAGCCGGTGCCATGATCACCTTAATCCCAGATGCCTCTAAAGTAGTGGGATGGACAAATAAGGGCTTATATTTCACTATTTACACTGTTTCTTCTATTGTTATTCGGATCTTTTTTTCCAAAGCCTCCGACCAATATGGACGCATTCCTGTATTAATATTTGGCTGCTTTATGTTAAGCCTATCGATGTTTTTATTGGTATTTACAGCAAATTCTTATCTATTTGTTGCCTCTGCTATCATTTATGGCATCGCTTGGGGATTCAATACGCCTACTTTAGCAGCCTGGACCAATGACTTAGGTGATAAAAACCACATGGGACGAGCAATGGCTACCATGTATATCGCCCTAGAGGCTGGAATCGGAATTGGCGCTTACGTTTCCGGAGAAATTTACCAAGGTGTTGCAAGTCAAATTCCTATACCATTTTTACTAGCAGCTATGTTATCTTTACTAGCGTTTATATTATTGTGGACGAAAAAAAGAAATTGGACCTATGGAATTTAGCGAATACTTAATTCAGAAAAATATCTGCTCCGCTAGTTTTTCAGCGGCTGAACCGGCTCTCTTTCGAAACTGGTCAGACGCATTTATTCTTTTGCATCCAGCCAGTTTCACCGAACAAAATAAGTTCATCATCAATAAAATCCGAAGAAAATATCCCTTAAAAAAGGAGTAATCTTTTGCAATTACTGTCTTTAATTTAGTAAATAACCGGAAAAACATTGCACTATTTAAATATTTGATTCTGCTAAATATTTGAAATGTACTAAATCCGGAAATTTGTAAAAAATAATAACAAAGACTATGCCAGAAAGCAATTTACAAACCTTATTTCCTGTTGCCGGGGAAATTCCTAAAGAGTACGATTTAACAAATCCTATTGAACAAAAAGAGTATTTGGTCAATGGCGAGATGCGTCAGTGGAAAGGAAAAACGCAAGACGTTTGGTCTCCGATCTATGTAAAGACGGATAAAGGTTTCGAGCAAAAACGAATCGGCTCCTATCCTATTACGGATGCAGCAGATGCAATGGAAGTTTTGTATGCTGGTGTTAAGGCTTATTCAAATGGTCGTGGCGAATGGCCATCGATGACAGTAGCACAAAGAATCGAATGCGTGGAGAAATTCACGCAGAAAATGATTCAAAAGCGTGACGAAGTAGTCAAATTGTTGATGTGGGAAATTGGTAAATCTCTAGGCGACTCACAAAAAGAATTTGACCGTACCGTTCAATACATTTACGATACTATCGGGGCTTTAAAAGATATCGACCGCAACTCTTCTACATTCTTAATTGAAGAAGGAATTATCGGTCAAGTGAGACGTTCTCCACTAGGCGTTGTACTTTGTATGGGACCATTCAACTACCCCTTGAATGAAACCTTTACAACGCTTATCCCAGCCTTAATTATGGGCAATATCGTTTTATTCAAACCACCGAAACACGGTACATTATTACACTACCCTTTACTTGAGGCATTTAAAGATTCTTTCCCTGCAGGTGTTATTAATACACTTTATGGTCGTGGAAACTCCATCATTCCTCAATTAATGGAATCTGGTAAAATCGATGTATTGACTTTAATTGGATCTTCTAAAGTAGCGGATAAGTTAAAAAAGATGCACCCGAAAGTGAATCGTCTCCGTGCTATTTTAGGTTTAGATGCAAAGAATGCAGCAATTGTTACTGAAAGTTCAGACTTAGATTCAGCAATCAATGAATGTTTATTAGGATCTCTCTCATTTAATGGACAGCGTTGTACTGCTATAAAGATTATTTTTGTTCACAAATCTTTAGCAGATAAGTTCAATGAAGGATTAGCTAAGAAAATCGAAGCACTAAAATTAGGAATGATGTGGGAACCA
>JBILCC010000058.1:0-9086 GCA_044353355.1 Aquirufa sp. | reverse complement strand
CGGACTGTTCACCATAATCGCGCGTGTCCTTGGTGTGATTTTCGACGCTAATTCGTCCCAATCGATGGCAAAATTTCGGGATGCCTTCAAAGGAATGTGGACCGGAATTCCACCCGCTAATCGAACTATGGGGTCATATGCGTCATAACTTGGGTCGAAGAGAATGACTTCGTCTCCCGGTGATACACAGCAATGAATGGAGGCAAAAATGGCCTCAGTGGCTCCAGATACGATAGTTACTTCGGAATCTGTATCGACTGGAATGTTATAAAAAGAGGATGTTTTCGCTGCTAATGATTGACGTAATGTGGGTACACCGGCCATGGGAGCATATTGGTTATGCCCCTTAGAATAATGCTTGACTAGTTCCTGCAAAGCCGGAGCGCAGTCAAAACCCGGAAATCCTTGGGAAAGATTTAAGGCACCATGTTCGAGCGCCATGGCGGACATTTTGGTAAAAATTGTTGTTTGAACTTGTGGCTGCTTCGAAGGGAATGAAATCATAGCCTAATTTAATAAGGCTTTCCCATCGTACCAAACCTGCACCACCTCTAAAGCGGGATTCAGCTCCACATAACAAGCTCTTTTTCCCACCTCAATACTGCCTAAATCAGGCAGATTTGCCACTTCTGCCGGATAAACGGTTGCCATTCGAATCGCCTCTTCCAGTGGAATTGACGCCTGTCTAACGCAATTTTGAATCGCCTCGATCATCGTTAAAGAAGAGCCCGATAAAACGCCGGCTTCATTCGTAAATCGACCATTTTGGGATAAAAAAGAATAGGGGCCAGAGGTATCATTCGTTACCGCATCCGTAATTAAAAATAGGCGACCCTTCTTCAAGCGGTAGGCAAGTTCGAGCGATTTATAATCGCAATGCAATCCATCTGCGATAATACTGGTCCACGCATTGGATTGAAAGCTCGTACCGACTAATCCTAGGGCGCGCGATTGCCATTGTGACATCGCATTAAACAGGTGGGTAATTCGGGAAACGCCTTTATTAACCGCCTCGATCGCCTGCTCAAAAGTCGCGTCGCTATGTCCTAAAGAGCACATGATGTGACTGCCCATCAATATAGAAAGCTCCTCAGCGCTAAACATTTCTGGTGCGATAGTTAAGTAAGTAGGAATTCCTTTCGTTCGCTCGATGAGCTCGTAGAGAAATTCTAAGGACGGTTTTTGGACAAATTCTTCTTTATGAGCCCCTCTTTTGACCGGATTAAAAAAGGGGCCTTCTAAATGCAATCCCACTAAGCCGGGCCCTGTGTAGTTTTTATATGCGTCGATCGCCTTCCACATCGTCTGCGCAGGGGAGCAGTTTAGCGTAATTTGAAACGCAACCGTGCCTGTTTTATGATGCTCGTCAAAGGTAGCCTGAATCGATTCTGTTGTCTGGTGATTCGAGAATAAAATGCCTCCGCCACCATAGATTTGTAAATCAATGAATCCGGGAACGAGGAAGTTTTTAGAGACCACGCCATGTCCGTCCGAAATAGCAGAAATGCGGCCATTCGTTACGGAAATTTCTTTGTTTTCTAGCCATTCATGGCCTGTGAAAATGCGGTAAGTAGAAGTCATACCACCAAAGAAACTAAATTATTAATTAAAAATATAATCCTCCTATTTGAACTACCCAGGCACTACCATAGGGAGAAGTGGCACTAGAGGAATAATTCACATCGTAAAGTACAGAGATATTGGTCCCTGTTCTATTACCTGAACCTATTCCTATTAAAATAGGGGTACTATATTTAGTGATAATATCATCTAGTCTTGAATAACTATCCACCTGTCCAGTTAAAAATAAAGGACCAATTTTTTCATCAAAAACAGGTAAATACTGTTTGATGAACAAACTTTTCCCAAATAGGCTAGACGAAAGATTGCTAATTTTATAATATTGGTATGTAAGACTTACACCTAATACAGTGGAGTTTGTTGCTAAGTAACCAATGCTAGGGCTTACACCAATACTAGTTGGATCACCAATAGAGAATCCATTAATACCTCCACCAAGGTAAATCCTCTCTCTTGTAGTTAGGGTTCTAACGTCATCTTGAGCCTGCAAATTAGTTGTTAAAATGACCAGGCATAGTAAGGCAATTATTTTCTTTACCATCTACTTGAAGCTATAAATGTAGTTGTCTCAATTGTTTTAGGCTGGTTGTTTCCATAGGAAACACCTATTTGCTTCCATGCTTCAATAGACCTTAACTCTTCTTTGTGTCTATTTTCTTCAATTTTCTTAGCATATTCCCATTCCTGTTTTTCTTGGGTAAGGAAATATTCATTGATATAGGTCAGCAATTTATTTAGTTCTTCAAAGCAGGGAGCTTCTGAATTTATTTCAGTTGTTAGATTGGCGATTTCAGCCGCAGCCTCTTTTGTTTTAGTGGTAGTCCAAACCGCTTTTGCCTGTAAGAATTTCTTATTGCATTCAATATTTAAATGTCTTTTGTAAATGCTAGCCGCCTTGGCATTAACCTTTTTTAATAATAATGTGTCAGCAATGTCCATGTCGGCTAGGTAACTTAGTGCTTCAGTAAGTTTCCCTTGGCTTTCTAAATTTTCTGCATATTTCAAGTCAATGGCAAAATTTTTCTCTGAATAATCTTGAACTAGCTTTCTAGACTCTGATAAGAAATTTTTAATCTGTGATGTACTTGAACTGGTATTATCTAGTACACTGTTCATGGCTCCTTTTGAGGTGGGCTTGAATGATTTGGTGGTGAAAGTGTAGGTGTTAATCACTTTTGATTTTAACTGATCAAATACATAAAGTGTCACGTTTACCTCACATTTATAAGATAGAGGAGTTGTAGGCAACTCCTCTAAATTTACTAAATCAAGACTACATGTTAGGTAATACCTATTACTTGAATAACCAGAATTGTTACCAATCCATTGCATTAATTTCGAATCTATTTTAGTTACCAAAGCTTTATCAACAGAGGTATTCAAGTGATTTCCATGGGTAATCCCAAAACTAATTTGGCCCCATGAAGAAGAAATGGAAACTAGCGAAAATAAGAGAATGGCAAAAAGCTTTTTCATAGTATTATTTTAAAATAATGGTAGCATTACCTGGGCCTGATGAACTTACTTCCCCATCAAACTTCAAAGTCTTATAGATATAAGTGACTAACTGTTCTGCGAATAATTTAGCGTTATTTTTACCGCTTTTATCTGGAGTTTCTATTGGGATACTAATGGAATTATAGTTAATCACATTTTTAGTTTGAGATCCCGGAGAATATCTTTTGTTCTTCGCATTTAAACTAATCCATTTTGTTAGAATTTCTTGAAGTTTAACAGCGTCTTCCCCTATACGAGATTCAAAGGTGATATTTTTTTCAGACACTAATTGTGCAGAAAGGTTAATTCTTAATTTAATTTGTAGGCCATTTGTCGCAACATTATTCCAATGATTAGTTAGCTTAAGCATTAATTCTGGGAAATTTGCTTTGATTACTTTCTGGATAGCAGGTAATACATCTGTTTCGCTGGCAAGTGTTATAGGTTCACTTTGAATGGTTGCGAATGATGTGGACGTATACACGTCTTTTGCGCTTAGCGAGAAAATAAATGTCCATCCAAATCCAGAATTGGCTAGAGAATAAGAGAATTCTAATTTTACATCAGGATTTACTGCAGACAAAATCAATGTATTCTGATCTGTCACAATATCTGACTCTGCGGATGCGGCTTGATATTGCTCTAAATCTTTGATGGCATCTTCTAAACTATTAATCGGGAAATTATTATCCGTAAAATATTTCTCAATGGCTTTAGTTGTTAGAGACAATACTTTAGTCCGATCTTCTCTAAATGCTTTTTTATAATCAGGGCTACCTTTTCTACCTTCTGAAGCTCCTTGGCCTACAGATGCAGTGATAAACTTATTGTCATTCATCCAACCATCGTCTGGGAAAACCATGATGGATGGCTTAGACAATAAATTATCTTGACTGAAAGAAATGAAGCTACATAAAAATAGAGGAATTGCAATTAAATATTTCATAGTATTAGAATTGAGATCCGAATGCTTTAATAATTTTCTTTTGTACTAAATAACTGTTTAGTCTGTCTCTATTGACAGATACGGCAAGTGAAATTTTGTACATTTTTGAGTTGACCTTAATTACATCTTCAGCTCCTTCTCCAGTTATTTCAATATAGCGGAGGTACTCTCCATCGGTGTTAAAAAAATCATTGAAAAATTCAGCATTCTCACTTTCAGTTTTGCTGTCTTGAATGATTGGAACTGATGAGCATCCTGCCATTCCTGTCGCTATACCTTTAAAAAGGATGGCATGGACTGCATTTCTTTTTGCTTGAATAACCGCATCGTCAGGTTTTTTTCCGTACCCCCAAATTTTGAATAATTCAGTACTGTTTTTACCAGTTCCCAAGCATTCTACTTCGTAGTTATCTATGGTATAACCTGCTATTTTGGATTCTCTCTTGCTTTGGGCATTTAAGCCAAAGCAAGAGAGGAAGCCGATCATTAAAATGAAAACGCTAATTTTTTTCATAATTAAAAGTTAAATTTAAGACCAAAACCAAAGGTTATACCACTTGATTCTTTGCTGTATTCAATTTCATCCCAAACAGGGTCATTGATTTGTAATTGTGCTTTTCCGAAAATTTGAAATGATGGACCAATGTTCTTACCAAGAATCACCCCACCTTCATATCCTGTAAAAGATCCACTTTCTGTAACGGTTTCCTCATTGTAGTCATCATAATACGACTGTGTATAAGTTGGATTGTGAAAACCAACAAAAGGCTCTAAAAATGCGGATTTTCCTAGTCTATATTCCTTCCCAATACCATAGGAAATAGTACTTAAAGTATAAGTAGAACCGTCAACAACTTCTACCCCTAAAGGTACAAGTGAGCCATAGAGCTTAACATCCGCTATTTCAGGTAATTCCTGTCCTAGCGCTCCGGCTAAAGTAGCTACATTTATACTTATTCTTGGAGAAATACCCCTTGTACCTCCTAAATCATAACCAAGCATAAGTCCAATACCTAAGTCAGGACGAGACACAATACTAACCGTTCCTAATTTACCAGGTTTTACACTTTTACCATAAACCACATTGAAAGTAGTTGTATCAGGACGCTTGCCGCCCGTTGCTACTAAATCGGTTCTGTTATCAGCCACTTTTTTTGCTCTGATTATACCAACGCGACGGAAAGTGGTGTCACCAATTTGTTCGAAAGCAAAGAATCTTTGCGTAGGGTACACATTTTCTTTTTTACCAATTCGGGCATACAGTACATTATCGCCGTATAATTTAGTGGTAACTTGGAAATCTTTCACATTCTTTTCCAATTTAGTAAATGTCATAATAACGTCTTCATTGAATACACCCGAAGCAGTTAATACGGCTTTATCTACCATATTTTGTTTAAATGTTCTAGAATCAGCAACTAGATCAAATTTTAATGGAGCGCTTCCCCAGCTTGAGCGGTTGTTAGCAGCTAATTTGACTGTTTCAATTAACTTGTTATTGTCATTGTTCAATTTGTAAACTTGGAATGCATCTAATGAATTCAAGTAGACCATTACATACACATTATTAAATAGGGGAGTTATAAATCTTAATGCTTCTGTAGTTAACGTTGTTTTAGGATCGCCCATTAAACCAGCGATGATAGCATAGTTTTGTGATGTAACTCCATAAGAAGCTCTTGTTAGAAGTGCTTTAATGTTTACAGGCCCCTTGTCAACCTCGGTCATAGAAGCTAAAATTTGCCAACCCACTTTGTTTGTTGCTAAGTATTGCTGAACGATTTCTGTAGTCATGGCAGAATCTTTCGTATCAACAATGATATTAGATGTACTGATTGAGTTTAAATCATACTTATCAGTAATTTTCGCTCCACTTAAAGGAGAAAGGCTTCCTGCAGACCCCACGGATAAGCCCAATAGGGTGAAGCTTTTTCTTCCAGTGGAAGCTTTTAGATTTTCTTTTGGTCTTGCAAACGCCGTTGTTAAGGTAATTCCAACCAATACTAGTGCTGTGACTAGTAATTTAATCGTTGATTTTTTTTCCATTAGTTTAATTATTTGATGTCAAGTAGCAAAAAACAATTTTTATTTTGGAAAAAAAATATGGGAAACAATTTCGACTTGCAATCGCTTATTTAACGGGCGGCAATTTATTTAACGGTTTAAAATTTATTTAACGGTAAAAGATAAAAAGTTTAATACCCAGTCGCTTGACCGTCTTTTCTCGATTCTGTCGCACCATAATATACCTTGCGAACTGGATCGTATTTTATGCATTGGTAGCCACCATAAATGCCATTCATATAGCCTACTTGGTGGCCTTTTTGCAATAAATCACGAATGACTTCATACGGATAACCGTGCTCCAGGGTAATCATTCCACCAGTCGTTTCCATTGTTTCGCCCGTTGGTTCTGAAGAACCTTCATGGTTCATACGAGGGTAATCGCCTGCTTCTTGTACGTTCATGCCAAAATCTACCACGTTCATCACAATCTGCACATGGCCCATCGGCTGGTACGCGCCACCCATCACGCCAAAACTCATCACCGGCTGTCCATCTTTCGTCATAAATGCCGGAATGATCGTCTGGAATGGTCTTTTACCCGGCGCATACGTATTATTCTCGCCCTCTTTCAAGTTGTATAATTCGCCTCGATCTTGGAACATGAAGCCTAAACCATCCGGCATCATACCCGATCCAAATCCTCTGTAATTACTCTGAATCAACGACACCATATTGCCATCCTTATCCGCGACAGTCAAGTAGATGGTATCCCCCTCTTTCAAAGCTGGATTTCCTGCCTCGTAATGGCGACCCGCACGATTCGGATTGATCAACGCCCGGCGCTTCGCGCCGTACTCTTCTGAAATGAGTTCCGCTACTGGAATTTTGGCAAACTCAGGGTCCGCATAGTATTTTGCGCGGTCTTCGAAGGCTAGTTTTTTAGCTTCTGTAAATAAGTGAACGTGCTCGGCAGAACCCAGTTTTATTTTAGAAAAATCATAACCCTCTAAAATCGTTAACATCTGTAAAGCTGCGATTCCCTGGCTATTTGGAGGTAATTCCCACACATCATACCCACGGTAATTCACCGAAACGGGCTCCACCCAAGTGGACGTATGCGACGCTAAATCTTCATAGCTCAAAAACCCGCCATTCTTCTTCATGAACGCGTCCATCGTCCGCGCCATATCGCCCTTATAAAAGGCATCACGCCCCTCTTTACCTAATTTCTCTAAGGTATTCGCTAAGTTCGGGTTCTTGAAAATATCCCCCTCTACCGGCGGCTTTCCATTCGGATAATAATGATTAGCGACATTAGGGAACTTACCATAAGCTGCTGGAACTCGCCCTAAAGCGGAAGCAAACTCGCCATGCACTGGAAAACCATTTCGCGCATAGGAAACAGCCTTCTCTAAAACCTTATTCATCGGCATCGAACCGAATCTTTTGTGTAATTCAAACCAGCCATCCACACAACCCGGCACACTAACAGGAAGTGGACCCAGCGAAGGAATGTGCGTCAAACCGCGCTTTTTAAACTCCGCTAAAGTCAGCGATTTCGGCGATCTCCCCGAGCCATTCAAACCATATAATTTCTTTGTTTTCGCATCCCAAACAATGGCAAATATATCCCCTCCAATTCCATTCACATGTGGCTCCACCACACCTTCCATTGCATTTGCCGCAATGGCTGCATCGATCGCATTTCCACCTGCTTTCAGCACGTCAAGTGCGGCCTGAGTAGAAAGAGGATGTGAGGTAGCGGCCATTCCGTTTTGGGCAATGGCCTGTGAGCGAGTCGCCCAAACTTTACCATACGGACGATCTTGCGCCTGAGTTAAAAGGGGCAAGCAAAGGAGTAGGAGTAATTTTTTCATGTTATTGATTTTGAAACGGTAAATTAGGGAATGGTGGGTGGAAATGCAAATGGGTTGTGGGGGTCAGGAGTCCGAAGTCCGGAGGGAGGGAGTCCGAAGTCCGGAGGTTGTAGCACTCTACCAAAAACAAAAAACCCCTAGACCTTAGCCCAGGGGTTTCTGCATTCTTGAACCCAATCTAATTTACACTGCTTTTGTGAACCATTTCTGCTTTATACGCTCCGAGATGTAATACATACATGGAACGATTATAAGGGTTAAAACGGTTGAAAACGTTAATCCGAAGATGATCGTCCAAGCTAAGATTCCCCAAAATACCGCGGAATCAGAACCGATGAAGATATGTGGATTTAATTCCGTGAATAGCGTTACGAAGTCGATGCTTAAGCCTAATGCCAAAGGAATCAAGCCTAATACTGCCGCCGAAGCTGTCAACAATACTGGAGTTAAACGAATACCACCCCCTTCAATGATCGCCTCTTTCAAGTCGTAACCACGCTTGAAGCGAAGCTCCTCGATGAACTCAATCAATAGGATACCATTCTTTACTACGATACCCGCTAGAGCGATGATACCTACGCCGGACATAATCACAGAGAAAGTCATACCGAAAGCCATGAATCCTAATAACACCCCGATTAGTGATAACAAGATCGTTGCGAAGATGATTAATGGTTTCACCGCAGAGTTAAATTGCGTTGCTAGGATTAAGTAGATTAACACTAAAGCGGCAAGGAATGCGACCCCTAGGAAAGTACCAGATTCTTTTTGGTCCTCTTGTTCTCCTCCCATACGAATCGTATAGCCTTGTGGTACATCGATTGCTTCGAAAAGGCTAGTTAATTCCCCTACGATTTCGTTTGCGTTATATCCTTGTACTACATCTGAACCTAGGGTTACGACACGCTCTTGGTTTTTGCGATTAATCTGGCTGAAAGAAGTTGCGTAGCGAATATCGGCGATCGAATTCAAAGGCACTTGACGCAAGGCACCTCCCATGTTCATATCGCGGTAAGTAATATTCAATTGCAATAATTTTTCGATTTGGTTGCGAGAATCTCCTTTTAAACGCAATTGAATAGGATATTCATCTTTCGCATCACGGAATTTTGAAATCTCAGAGCCGAATAAACCTGTACGCACCGCCATCGCCACCTGTGCAGATGAAATGCCCTCGC
>JBILCC010000226.1:0-2583 GCA_044353355.1 Aquirufa sp. | reverse complement strand
AATAGGACGTCAGCGACGCGATTTAGGTTTTTCGAGTGTCCCCACATTTCAAGTTGGGGTGTGACGCCGGTGCTGACACCGATGTCAAGAATGGCACGGTAGCGCTCTGCGGCGCGGCGAAGGTCGAGTCCTGGTTCTTTAGTGGCGCCCATGGGTGGAGCTGCTGTGCGGAAACAGCCCAGCTGTGCGAGCATATCCATCTCGCGTTTCATTTGTTCCAAACCTTGTTTGCGAGTCGCCTCATCATCTACAATCCATTGGGCAAAGCCGATGGCATTTTGGATTTTTATGCCCAGGCCATCGATGCGCTTCTTTACCTCTGAAAGTGTGCCGCCTGATTTCAGATAGGCTTCTAGCGTAGGAATCCAAATTTCACAGTGCTGATAGCCAGCCGCGGAGGCGACTTCGAGTTCTTTGATGAGCCCTAAATTTTGGCCCATAATCGTACTCATATTCAACGAAAATTCGAATTTTTGCGCCTTAGCTGTAGGAGTTGCGGAGGCAGAAAATGGAAATAAAGCAGCTCCAGCCGCTGTTCCAGAGGCAAAAAGTAAATCGCGGCGACTAATTTTTGTCATATGATTTTGCAGATAGAATGGATTTCAAGGTAGAAAGGTCGCCGGATTTTTTTAATTGTTTGTAGGCATCTGCCCAGGTCCATAGGATCAGTGGAATTTCTTGGTCACCTAATTCGATGGTGGAGTTCACATTGGGTCCCTTTTTGGTCTTTATCACAATGACCCCATTAGCCCCTCTAACACCGTAGATGGCCGTTTGGGAGGGATCTTTTAATACGTTTACGCTCTCTATGTCATTCGGGTTAATGGCATTGATATTACCCGTTAGGGGGACATCGTCAACAATATAAAGAGGACCATTCGCATTGATGGATCCTATACCTCTAATTCTGACCATTGTGCCACCTCCTGGAGAATTATCGTTGCTAACGGTAACGCCGGCCGCTTGTCCTTGAATCTTTTGATTCACTGAAGCCGCATTAACTTGATTGAGTCGTTCTGCTGTGATGGCATTTTTATCTGTGTTTTTCGGAGTCTTTTTAACGTTAATCGGGTGTATCTGAAGGCTAATTCCAGCATTTCCTTTCTGATCTTTGCCGGTTACAAGTTCTATGCGATCGATTGCACCCAGAGGAACAATGGATGTTTCCCGAAACTCTTCTTGAGAAGCGGTAGCTGGCTCGTACAAATGAACGAAGAGCGTGTCATTTCGTAGGGTAAATTGTTGCTTCGGGTTCTCGAAATGCTTTTTTAGGAGGTCAAAAAAGATATTTTTTTGGCCAAATAAAACCAGTGGGAAAAACAAGAGTACTAAGATCTTTTTCATCGATTGATTTCGCCTAGCTTCTCATACGAGAGAATCATCGAGCGAACGTTATGGTAGTTTATTTTCCAGTTATGGGCCATGTGTCGCCAAATCGGTTCCCCTTCACGAGTCATCAGCGGCCACCATTCGCCTGTATTGCGGTTAATCATCTTATCGAACACGAAACGATGTACTTGTTCGTAAGCCTTTAAAAATTGCTCATCTTTCGTTAAAAGATAAGCATCTAGCATCCCAATGAGCATTTCGGCCTGCTGCCAAAACTCTTTTTCTAGATCCGTCGGCCCACCACTGTGCGACCCCTCTACATAGACGCCACCCTGTTCCCAATCGATGCCATTTTCCATGGAATGATAGAAGGCCTTCTTAATATTCTCTACATAGGGCGCGGTATCAATCTTGCCCACCTTTAACGCATGTAATAATAGCCACCCAAACTCCGAGTTGTGCCCGTAGGAGGTATTGTCGACGGCTGAGGCTTTTTGGCCTCCATCCTGGAAACGATCCCATCCCCATACAATATCAAATTTAATCTGCGGGGCCACACTCCAGTCCGCCCAAAACTGCGGAATCCCCGTACCAGACTCAGGGTCCATGATTTTATGAATTAATATATCGATCGATTCCTGCAATTTTCTACGGTGAATCTCTTTTCCACTCGCCTCGTACAAAGTCGTAAAGGCTTCCATTAAATGCATGTGCACATCCAAGGTCTTGCGATCTCCTCCTGGTGCTCCCGGTCCCATGAGCGACCAATCCTCCCCAAAGAATTCCCAGTAACCACCATAGTGAGTATCCACCGCGTATTTTTGGAGTAAATCAAAGACCTTCTCCGCATACTTCAAACCTACCGGATCCCCCGTCGCCAAAGTATATTCACTCAAGGAGTAAATGGCAAAACTATGCCCATAGCCGATTTTCTGTTTGTTCGTTGCTTCTCCCGCTCGGTTCACCATCCAATGGAATCCGCCGTGCTTCTCGTCCCACATTTTGTCCAATAAAAACTGGACACCATGCGCCGCCATTTCCTTCATTACCTCCCCACCAAAACCATGGCGATAGGCCTGCGAATACGTGAAAACCGACCTCGTCATCGCAATCAGCGACTTCTCGTCATCCCCTGCATCTTCCCCAAATTCATTGAAATGCGTAATAAATCCGCCCTGTTTTTGATCCACCGTCCGCTGAATCCAGAAGGGCAATAGTGCCTCCTCCGTATATTCCTTGATTTCTGATCTAAGC
>JBILCC010000240.1:0-2591 GCA_044353355.1 Aquirufa sp. | reverse complement strand
CTCCTTAACGGGTATCATTTCAGGAAATCCATACTTACCACGCCGTGACACGACCTACGTGATTACGGGTAGATTAGGTGACATTATTGCAAAGACTAAGATTCAGATCGTGATTGATATTGATTCGTTATCTGACCTAGATAATGATGGCTATAAAGATTGGGAGGAGTTAGGTGCTAATATCAATGTTCCGGTAGATACGGACAAAGATGGAACGCCAGATATCTTAGATGATGATTCGGATGGTGATGGAATCACTGATCGAGATGAACGGGAGATCATTCGTCCTGACTGTGATGAAGATGGCATCGATAATAGAATTGATACGGATGTTTGTAATCCAACACCTTACCAAGGTATTTCACCTAATGGAGATGGATTAAACGAGACCTTGATGCTATTCTATGATCTCGATCTGAAACGGAATCCACCTAATAGGTTAACGATCATAAATAGATACGGACAAACGGTCTTTGTCATGGACAACTATGACAATAGCTGGGGTGGTCAATCGAATCAAGGGACAGGGTTATTAGCAGGCGATGGCTTGTTACCTGACGGGACGTATTATTACATCTTAGACTTCTTTGGTGAGAAACCAACGGTTACAAATTACGTTTACATTAATCGCTTGAAAGGACAATAGACATGAAAAAGACCAACATAATATTCAGCATATTTAGCCTTTGCTTGCTCGTTTTTGTAACTAGTCAACAGGCCTTTGCCCAAATAGATCCTGGATTCTCACTCTACAGGGCTTATCCACAAGTGATTAATCCAGGGTTTAATGGTGCGGTTGAAAATTCCGAATTGAGTTTAATGCACCGGAATCAGTGGATGGAGATCGCAGGAGCCCCTAAGACGGTGGGTGTCTTCGGGAATTTCAAAGCCTTTAAGCAAAAAGGTTCTGGCTTTACCCTACTCTATGACCAAGCGGGTCCCGTGAAGTCCATCTACGTGAGTGGAGACTTCGCTTATCATGTGAAATTAAATGATACCTGGGGTTTCTCTGGGGGTATTCGTGCCGGAGTGTCAAACTTGAGTTTGGACTTTGCCGGATTAAGTCTGAGAGATATGAGTGATCCATCCTTTAACCAAAATTTCTCCACAGGTATTAAGGCGAATTTTGGCTGGGGACTTCGTTTTGCGAAAAAGAACGATGCCTTGTATTTTGGTGTATCTCAGCCCCGCATGATTTGGAATGACTATGGTATTTATGAAGGCACGCACAAAGACGTAACCATGTTATATACCATAGTGGGTGGTAATTATCAAGTAAACGAGGCTATTTCCCTGAATCCTAGCGCCTTAATTCGCCTGGGAGCTGATGTACCTAACTCGTGGGAAGTAAACGTGACAGCGACAATGAATAAGCTAGTGGACTTTGGTTTAGGTTACCGAAGCATGAATAGCTACAGCGCAAACCTGGGAGTGAATTTTAATCCCAAAATTTACCTAGGTTACTTATACGAAATGCCGACTACAGAAATTAACCAGGTATCTAATCAAACGCACGAAATTGTATTGAAATACCGCTTGGTCAAGGACAATAGCCCTACGTATTATAAGAAGAAAAAGAGTTTAGGCGATATCTTAAATTTCAAAAAGATCTTTAAGAAAAGATAAAAAAAGCCCCCTACATCTAGGGGGCTTTTTAATTTAGGAAAGTTTTTTAAGGTTTAATCACGCCGTTTTTCAAATCACACCAGCGCTGGCAGTTCTCTTTGTTCTTGAACTTGTAGAACAAGAACGAAGACAATTGCGCTTTCGTTAAGGTCTTTTGGTAGGGTTTCACATCTTCATTAGAGGAATACCAAATATCATACGTTCCTGAAACAGTAGGCGTAATCACTTCGTCCGTTAACAAATCAAATAAAGTATAAGCAGACTTATAATATACGTTTGCAAAGTCTGTTCGCACAGGGTCTCTCGCATACGTACGTGCTGGTATAGTCACCATATTACCATAAATCACTTCATTACTCTCTAAAACTACATAGGCTCTAGCATAATACACTTTCGCGCCTACTAGGTGGCGAATAATCACATTATAGGAACCATCCGATTTTACAGGAGAAGTAATCTTACCATTGTTTAAGGATGGGATCGTATATCCCCCTTCATTTGCAGCATGGTAGCTAGCCCCCGGTAGGTTGGAATTCACCATCGTAGAGTTTGATGTAGTTAGATTTTGGGATAGACCATATACTACTCCGTATTCTTTTACTGGTGAAGTTCCCGCACCCGTTAATTTCGCTCCTACTACTAAAGGCGATGGAATCGAAGCCACATCCGTAAAGCTCGTCGTTAAAGCATAGTTAGAAGGCGTCGTAAAGCTACTCTCCATTCCGTAAGATGTTCCTTTCGAATTAATCGCATAAGATCGAATGTAATAGGTAGTCGCTTTCACTAAGTTTGTCACAGTAGCAGTAAATTCTCCCTTTCCAGAACCCGAAGTAACTTTAGTCTTCGCTGTGGTAGGATTAGCCGTGGTCGCATAGACGAAGCCTCGTTCTGTGATGGCAGCCCCCCCATCATCGCTGATCGAAGAAGTAAAGGTCGCAGAAGTTAAACCTAGTTTTGTGACATCT
>JBILCC010000225.1:0-2593 GCA_044353355.1 Aquirufa sp. | reverse complement strand
TGCCGCTGAGGAAGCGAGTTATTTAGCGAATTTATGTACCAAAGTGCACTTAATCGTTCGCCGTGGCGAAATGCGCGCTTCTTTAATCATGCAAGAGCGCGTTAAAAACAATCCGAAGATTGAGATCCATTGGAACTCAGAAACAGAAGAAATCCTAGGTGATGCAAACGGGGTAACCGGTATTCGCATCGTAAATAATGTAACGAAAGCGAAAGAAGAAATTGCCTTAACAGGTTTCTTCGTCGCGATTGGGCATCAACCGAATACATCGATCTTTAAAGGTACTTTAGAGATGGATCCTCAAGAATACTTAATAACAGAAAAAGGGAGTACCCGTACGAGCATCGAAGGCGTTTTTGCTTGCGGTGATGTGCAAGACACCATTTATCGCCAAGCAGTTACCGCAGCAGGTAGCGGTTGTATGGCGGCATTGGACGCGGAACGTTGGTTAGCCGCGAACAATTTACATTAATAGAAACATATGAGGTTAATCACCTATATTTTTGGATGTATTCTGGTGCTATCGGGCTTTAACCTGGTGGCGCAAGAGCGGAATTTATTCAAGAAAAAAACAGAAATCGAAGTCAAATCCAATTCTCAACTTTTCCAAGAAAAGAATAAGAAGAAGGATGAACTTGATGAGCTACCTCCTCTACAATTTAGAAATGAGACGGAATCCGTAGGGGTTACCGCAGGCTCTGAATTACAAGAGAGAAAGTTCGAGCCCATTAAAATGATCAATGCGAGTATCAGTAATTTCGACACGACCTCTATCGACGAAGGCGAGAATTTAATTGTGGAAATAGAAGAAGAAGCGGCACCTGAAGGAACGGAGGATTTTGTTTCGGTGGCTTCCTATTTTGCTATTTGGGATACGAAAATTATTGATCCTTATGATATAGATGCAAAAGAATTTGATGAGCCTGTAGACATCGAATTATACAATACCGCAGCAGGACGCAACTGGTCAGCACCTTTAGAAATTGTGAAGCAAACGAGTCCATTTGGACCACGCTGGGGTCGACTACACGCTGGAGTGGATTTAGACTTAGAAACGGGTTACCCCGTTTATTCCGTTTTCGATGGAATTGTTCGCGTGAGTCATTACGACCGATCGGGTTATGGAAATTATGTGTTAGTACGCCATTATAATGGATTTGAGACCTTATATGCTCACCTTGCTTCCCCAGGTGCAGAACCGGGAACACTTGTAAAAGCGGGAGACCAAATCGGTGTAGGAGGAAGCACAGGGCGAAGTACAGGTTCTCACTTACACTTTGAGACGCGCTACGAGGGCAATCCAATGAATCCGAAGAACATTTATAATTTCAGCCCTTTCGAACCTGTTTCTGATCACATTATCATTACCGCGAGGTCTTTTGATGTTCGTTCCCTTTCTTTGAAAAACGAATATGGATCTGTAGGTGACAAAGTGCGTTCTAGAACAAAGGCCTGGACTAAAGTTCGTCAAGGCGACACTCTAGGTGCCATCGCAAGACGTACCGGCGTTTCCATTGCTAAATTAAAGAAGTTAAATGGAATGAAGAACTCTTCGGTTATCCGAGCAGGACGCCGAATCCGTATCCATTAATCGCTATGAAATTAGATATCCTCGTGATGGCCGCACATCCAGACGATGCTGAATTAAGCTGCGCTGGTACAATTTTGAAGCATATAGCTGAAGGTAAAAAAGTGGGAATAGTTGATTTTACCCAAGGAGAATTGGGCACTAGAGGAACCCCAGAAATTCGCCTTCAAGAATCAGCTGACGCAACTAAAATTCTAGGATTACACGCACGTGAAAACCTAGGTATTCGGGATGGATTCTTTATAAACGATGAAGAAACCCAATTAAAACTTATCGAAATCATTCGCAAATACCAACCAGAAGTGGTGTTAGCTAATGCCTTAGAAGATCGCCACCCAGACCATGGAAAAGGGGCTCAATTAGCCATAGATGCTTGTTTCTTATCAGGGTTACGCCAAATCAAAACAGGCGATCTTTCTGCCTGGAGACCTAAACAAGTCTACCACTACATTCAAGACCGGTATTTAGAACCCGATTTCGTTATTGATATCACGGCCCATTGGGATCAGAAAGAAGCCGCTATCCGCGCATTTAAGAGTCAATTCTTTGACCCTAATTCTGTTGAACCTGCTTCTTATATTTCTAGCCCAGATTTTTTGAACTTCATTCAAGCACGTGCCATGGAAATGGGACATAAGATTGAGGTGAAGTATGGGGAAGGGTTTCAGAAGCAAGGACCGTTGGAGGTAAAGTTATTTTTGTAAAGCATAAAGCACAAAGAATAAAGCATAGATTTGGAGTCGCCTGAGGCGATAACATTATGAAATATTTTTTGTCTGCGTAATCATCAAAAAGGGCTCGAAAATTCGAGCCCTTTTTGATTCCAACTTTATTCTTTATTCTTTGTGCTTTATGCTTTAATCAGCCGCTTTTAAGGCGCCACCCGATAACACTCCCACTCTCCTTTTTCCCTGGCATCATAGACCACGCGGTCGTGCAAACGAGAAGGTCTGCCTTGCCAAAACTCAAAATAATCTGGTACTAATCGGTATCCTCCCCAGTGAT